>NZ_JBJXHJ010000029.1:0-57786 GCF_046487845.1 Pseudomonas sp. PHC1 | reverse complement strand
TTCCCCATGTGAGAGTAGGTCATCGTCAAGATTAAATTCCGAAACCCCAATTGCGAAAGCAGTTGGGGTTTTGTTTTTTCCGCAGGAAAGTGCCTGGGGAACCTATGGCCGTCGCGATCCTGACCATTGGGGAAATCCCTCTGAAATGACTGCCCGGTTTTTGGTATGGTGCAGCTCGTTTTTTAACGGACTGATGTCTCGCCCAAGGATCGGCGCTCATTTTTTGTCAAAGAGTGGCTGCAGAAATGCCCGAACCCATCCCTATCAAGGATCACGAAAAAGAGACGCGACTGGTCAACAAACGCCTGATTGCCTGTGCCCTGTTCGTCTTCGCCATCAGTTGCGCCCTGGTTGTGCGCCTTTACATCCTGCAAGTTGTCGAATTCGACTATCACTCGACCATCTCCGAAAACAACCGCGTCCATATCCTGCCGATCCCGCCGACACGCGGCTTGATCTATGATCGCAACGGCGTGTTACTGGCCGATAACCGTCCCAGCTATAACCTGACGATCACAAGAGAACGCGCGACTGACGTCAACCAGGAACTGGATGAAGTCATCAACCTCCTGCACCTGCCCGCCGAAGACCGTACAGTCTTCGACAAGGCCATGAAGCAGTCGCGTCACCCGTTTACACCCGTAACGCTGTTCTATGAGCTGACCGAAGAACAGATCGCCGTGTTGGCAGTCAACGAGTTCCGTCTTCCTGGTCTGGATGTCGAGCCACAATTCGTTCGTAACTACCCTCTGGGCGCGCACTTCGCGCACTCGATCGGTTACGTCGGCCGCATCAACGAGAAAGAATCCAAGACCCTCGATTCAGTCGAATACCGCGGCACCCAATCCATCGGCAAAACCGGTGTCGAACGTTTCTACGAGCCACAACTGCATGGCCACGTCGGTTACGAGGAAGTAGAGACCAACGCTCAGGGGCGCGTACTGCGCGTGCTGAAACACACCGATCCGATACCAGGCAAAAACATCGTCCTGAGCCTCGACGTCAAACTCCAGGAAGCTGCCGAAGCCGCACTGGGCGACCGTCGCGGCTCGGTCGTTGCGCTCGATCCATCGACTGGCGAAGTGCTGGCCATGGTCAGCAATCCGAGCTTCGACCCCAACCTGTTCGTGACCGGTATCAGTTCCAAGGAATATTCCGCGTTGCGCGATTCCATCGACCGCCCGCTGTTCAACCGCGTGCTACGCGGGCTGTATGCACCCGGTTCGACCATCAAGCCGGAAGTGGCCATCGCCGGCCTCGACGCCGGTGTGGTGACGCCCCAAACCCGCGTCTTCGACCCGGGCTACTACCAACTGCCGGACTTCGACCACAAGTACCGCAACTGGAACCACAGCGGCGATGGCTGGGTGGACATGGATGCAGCGATCATGCGTTCCAACGACACCTACTTCTACGACCTGGCGCACAAGCTCGGCATCGATCGCCTGCATGACTACATGGCAATGTTCGGACTCGGCGAGAAAGTCTCGCTGGACATGTTCGAGGAGTCGCCCGGCCTGATGCCATCCCAGGCCTGGAAGCGCGCCACGCGCCGGCAACCCTGGTTCCCCGGCGAAACCGTGATCCTTGGTATCGGGCAGGGCTATATGCAGGTTACGCCGCTGCAATTGGCTCAAGCCACCGCGTTGATTGCCAACAAGGGCATCTGGAATCGTCCGCATCTGGCCAAGACCGTCGACGGTGTAGCGCCAGTGGACGAACACCCGATGCCGAATATCCTGCTCAAGGATCCGCGTGACTGGGAGCAGGTCAACCACGGCATGCAGATGGTGATGCATGACGCCCGAGGCATCGCCCGGGCAGCGGCGGCCGGCGCGCAATACCGCATCGCCGGCAAGAGTGGTACCGCGCAGGTGGTGGCGATCAAGCAGGGCGAGCGCTACAACCGCGAGAAAACCCTCGAGCGCCATCGTGATAACGCCTTGTTCGTTGGTTTTGCTCCAGCCGAGCATCCGAAGATCGCCATCTCGGTGATGATCGAAAACGGCGAGGCCGGTGGCCGGGTCGCGGGTCCCGTGGTACGGCAGATCATGGACGCCTGGCTTCTAGATCAGGACGGTCACCTCAAGCCGCAATACGCGGCGCCGACCAAGGCGCCGGGCGATCCTCACGTCTAACCCGCCACAGCTTCACAGCACAGGCTCACGCAAGCATCGCCCACGGCATCTGACCAAAAAAGGAGACCCGGACATCCGACGCTTGGCTTACAACGCCGCAATGGCGGCATGTCGCTAGTCCAAATGGAAACCTTTTACGAGTCATGTCTGGCGAGGGGCTTTTCGAAAACACAGGCCTTGGTCGCCTTGGCCCGAAAGCTCTGTCGGGTGGCATTTGCTCTGATGAAAAATCAGAGCAAATGCCTGCCAGTCTGAGAGTTCAGGGTTGCCGGGCAACATAGAATCTCCCACATTTGAACCGCATTCGAAGTGTGGAAGCGCACTTTGCTCGCGATGAGGTCTTCAAAGACTCCCAATAATCAGGCCCCGGGTACCGGGCAGCTCATGTCACCTTCCTCACAGTTCAAATACTGCTTGAGCGCCTCGGTTCGCGTCTTTGTCACCGAAGCGATGCAATTGTTCTAGATCAATGGATAAACACTCCCGCCTGCCACCCCGGAGGCCGAAAACTTGCACTCGGCATCGCGAAATCCTATCCACGCCCGTTGCGCGCTCACCAGCAGTTTCTTGCCATCAGGGTTGTCCTTCAAACGGGCGGTGATCTGTTGATAAACCGTGTTCAACTCCTTGTCCGCAGCCTTGTTTTCCTGCGCGGCGCACTGATTCATCGTCGCCTGATTGCTGGCATTGGCGCAGTCCACGGCAGCGTGGGCTACGGAGGTGAAAAGAAAGGGTGTCAGGGCCAGCAGCAGGCGTGGGGACATGAGTCATCTCGCTTTGATGAATGAACGTGCCGGGCAGTTTAGCGACTTCGTGGCGCTAACAAGGTGTGCGATGTCTGGATGCGTTGAGCAACCGTTCGGCAGTCGCGGCAATTTCCTCTCCGTCATGCAGTTTTTCCAGCCACGCGGACGGGATTCCCTGCACGCCGTAATGGGCGCCGGCCAACTGGCCGACGATGGCGGCCGTGGTGTCCGCGTCATCGCCCAGATTCGCCGCTTGCAGTATGGCCGCGGTGAAGCTGTCGGTGTGCAGGAAGCACCATAACGCTGCTTCCAGCGATTCGACGCAGTAGCCACTGCCGTGAATTTCACGTTCGGTCTTGTGCAGGTATTCGCCCCGGGCAATCGCTGCCACCTTGGGCTGGCTGAAGGCTGTTTGCGGCAGGGTCCGCAGTTGCGCTTTCGATGCGCCTTCCAGAGCCTTGCAGAGCAGTTCGGCAAACAGTTGGCAGCATTCGACGGCCTCGGGCGCTGCGTGCGTGGTGCGTGAGCTGTCGGCGGCGAATCGCCTGATTTGCCGGGTATCCGGGAAATAAAACAGCACCACCGGTACCAGGCGCATCAACGAGCCATTGCCGGCGCTGTATGGGTCAGTGGAGCCGGCAAACGGCTCTCCAGTGTGTTGAAAGCGATCCAGCGCCTGACTCACGGTCATGCCAATGTCGAAACAATCACCGGTCGAACTCAGATAGCCCCATTGCCACCAGTTCAGATAGCGGCCCATCTGGTCAGCGGCATCGAATGCGTTCTTGTTCAGGAGACTTTCCGCCAGGCACAACGCCATCGAGGTGTCGTCGGTCCATTGTCCGGGCTTCAGGTGAAACGGCCCGCCACCGACCATGTCGGTCAGGGGCTGGAAGCTGCCTCGAGGCTGGAATTCGACGGTGGTTCCCACTGCATCGCCGCAGGCCAGACCGAGCAGGGCGCCACGGTAACGTTCGGAGAGGGAAGGCTGCATGATGACGTCCTTGTGTCGTTCAATTCGCTGGGAACGTTATCAGTTTCGCCGCGCTGAGCCGTCCGCATTCTGACGAACCGGCACCCCAAAATACTGCCGGATATTTCAACAAGACCCGATCGTTGCACCGGATTGATACAACTTCGGATTGGACATGTGGTCATACAAGCCTACTGTTCAAAACAGGAGGTGACGTATGAAACCAGTACCCAACAGCTTTGAACGTAAAATCATGCTCAGGTCGCCGCGCTCCCATGTCTGGCGCGCCCTGGTCGATGCCGAGGCGTTCGGCCAGTGGTTCGGTGTTGCGCTGGAGGGGCGGCGGTTTATCGCAGGCGAATGGACGCAGGGGCAGGTCACGTACCCCGGTTATGAACATGTGCTCTGGAACGTGCTGGTGGAGCGGGTCGAGCCGCAGCAGCTGTTCTCCTTCCGCTGGCATCCGTACGCGGTGAACCCGAAAATCGACTACTCCCAGGAGCCGACCACGCTGGTCAGATTCGAACTGCAGGACTACGAGAACGGCACGTTGCTGAAGGTCTCCGAGTCAGGCTTTGCGCACATTCCCGACGTGCGCCAGAAAGAGGCGTACTACATGGACAGTCGGGGCTGGGAGGAACAGTTGAGCCGGCTCGAACATTTCCTCACGGAGAGCGACCGTGCCCGCGAGCGTGAAGGTGGCTGATATCGACCTGTTCACGCCCTGGCTGGAACGCTGGGCGCTGGTATTCGCTGGACTGTCAGCCGCATGGTGCATGGAGGATGACGACCAGAAAGCCGCCGCCGGACAGCTGAAACTCGCAGATCTAGCGGATTCTGTACTCAAGGCCCGACACGCCTAAGGGTTTTCGGAAGGGGTGCTATGGCGAATGTCTTACACGCGATGGTAGCTTTTTCGACTATTGCCGATTGGATCCATCGCGTAATCTAGCCTCATCAACTGAAACACAGGGAGTGTTTCAGGATCATGGATGATCGACCATATGCAAGGATCGCTGCCGACAGGGAGTCGATAATGGTCTTGGGAAAAACCCGCTTCGGCGGGTTTTTTTTCGTCTGCAGAAAAGTGCCCCTCACAAACAGAAACACCGCCGATTGGCGGTGTTTCTGCATTTGCAGGCTTTACGAGGCGATCAGCTGCCGCAATACGTAATGCAGGATACCGCCGGACTTGAAGTACTCCACCTCGTTGAGGGTGTCGATGCGGCACAGCACTTCGATCCTCTCCTGACTGCCGTCTTCCCGGGTGATCACCAGGGTAAGGTTCATCCGTGGCGTCAGTTCGACCCCGGTCAGACCCTGAATCTCCAGGGTTTCCTTGCCGGTGAGGTTCAGGCTCTTGCGGTTCTGATCAAGCTTGAACTGCAACGGCAGCACGCCCATGCCCACCAGGTTGGAGCGGTGGATGCGCTCGAAGCTTTCGGCGATCACCGCTTTCACGCCCAGCAGGTTGGTCCCTTTGGCCGCCCAGTCGCGGCTGGAGCCTGTGCCGTATTCTTGCCCGGCAATCACTACCAGCGGCGTTCCCGAAGCCTGGTAACGCATGGCCGCGTCATAGATCGCCATCTTCTCGCCGGTCGGAATGTAGATCGTGTTGCCACCTTCCTCGCCGCCGAGCATTTCGTTGCGGATACGGATGTTGGCGAACGTGCCGCGCATCATTACTTCGTGGTTGCCCCGACGTGAACCGTAGGAGTTGAAGTCCCGTGGCTCGACGCCTTGCTCGCGCAGGTAACGCCCGGCCGGGCTGTCGGCCTTGATGTTGCCGGCGGGGGAGATGTGGTCAGTGGTCACCGAGTCGCCCAGCAGGGCCAGCACTCGCGCACCTTTCACATCAGCGATCACCGGCAAAGGCCCGGCAATGTCATCGAAGAACGGCGGATGCTGGATGTAGGTCGAATCCGCCTGCCAGACGTAGGTCGCGGCCTGCGGCACTTCGATGGCTTGCCATTGTTCGTCCCCGGCGAACACCTCGGCGTATTCCTTGTGGAACATCGCGGTGTTGACCTGATTCACCGCATCGGCGATTTCCTTGCTGCTCGGCCAGATGTCACGCAGGTAAACCGGATTGCCTTGCTGGTCGTTGCCCAGCGGCTCGCTGCTGATGTCGGTACGCACACTGCCCGCCAAGGCGTACGCGACGACCAGCGGCGGCGAGGCCAGCCAATTGGTTTTCACCAAAGGATGCACCCGGCCTTCGAAGTTGCGGTTGCCGGACAAGACCGAAGCCACGGTCAGATCGGCTTTCTGAATGGCTTTTTCGATCGGTTCCGGCAGCGGCCCGGAGTTGCCGATGCAAGTGGTGCAGCCGTAACCCACCAGGGAAAACCCGAGCTGGTCGAGGTACTGCGTCAGCCCGGCGGCCTTGTAGTAGTCGGTGACTACTTTCGACCCCGGTGCCAGCGAGCTCTTCACCCACGGCTTGCGGGTCAGGCCTTTTTCCACGGCTTTCTTCGCCAGCAGGCCGGCAGCCATCATCACGCTCGGGTTGGAGGTATTGGTGCAGGAGGTGATCGCGGCAATTACGACCGCGCCGTTTTTCAGACGATAGGTTTGGCCGTCGTACTCGTAATCCGTTTCGCCGACCAGATCGGCATTGCCCACCGCCACGCCACCGCCGCCTTCGCTTTCCAGGCGTCCTTCTTCTTTGCTGGTGGGTTTGAATTGCAGGTCGAGGAAATCACTGAAGGCCTGACCGACATTCGGCAGCGAGACGCGGTCCTGCGGACGTTTCGGCCCGGCGAGGCTGGCTTCGACGCTGCCCATGTCCAGCGCCAGGCTGTCGGTGAACACCGGTTCCTGACCGGGCAGGCGCCACAGGCCCTGAGCCTTGGTATAGGCCTCGACCAATTTCACCACTTCAGGCGGGCGGCCGGACAGGCGCAGGTAGTCCAGCGTCACGTCATCCACCGGGAAGAAACCGCAGGTCGCGCCGTATTCCGGGGCCATGTTGGCGATGGTCGCGCGATCCGCCAGTGGCAGGTCGGCGAGGCCGTCGCCATAGAACTCGACGAATTTGCCGACCACGCCTTTCTTGCGCAGCATCTGGGTTACCGTCAGCACCAGGTCGGTGGCAGTGATGCCTTCCTTGAGCTTGCCGGTGAGTTTGAAGCCGATCACCTCGGGAATCAGCATCGACACGGGTTGCCCGAGCATCGCCGCTTCCGCCTCGATCCCGCCGACACCCCAACCGAGCACGCCGAGGCCGTTGATCATGGTGGTGTGGGAGTCGGTGCCGACCAGCGTGTCGGGGAAGGCATAGGTGCGGCCGTCTTCGTCCTTGGTCCACACGGTGCGCCCGAGGTATTCGAGGTTGACCTGGTGGCAGATCCCGGTGCCCGGGGGCACCACACTGAAATTGTCAAAGGCGCTCTGGCCCCAGCGCAGGAAGGCGTAACGTTCACCGTTGCGCTGCATTTCGATGTCGACGTTCTGTTCGAATGCGCTTGCGCTGGCGAACTTGTCGACCATCACCGAGTGGTCGATCACCAGATCCACCGGCGACAGCGGGTTGATTCGCTGCGGATCACCGCCAGCCTTGGCCATGGCGGCGCGCATGGCGGCCAGATCGACGACGGCGGGTACGCCGGTAAAGTCCTGCATCAGCACGCGGGCCGGGCGGTACTGGATTTCCCGGTCGGAGCGACGCTCCTTGAGCCACGCGGCAATCGCCTTGAGGTCGGCGCCGGTGACGGTTTTTTCATCTTCCCAGCGCAGCAGGTTTTCCAGCAGGACTTTCAGCGACATCGGCAGCTTGTCGAGATCGCCCAAGGTCTTGGCGGCATCCGGCAGGCTGAAATAGTGGTAAGTCTTGTCGTCTATCTTCAGGGTTTTAAGGGTGTTCAGGCTATCAAGGGACGGCATTACGATCACTCCTTTGAGTCCGCACGGCTACGGACTGAGGGGACGGGCAGAGCTATCAACGTAGCCCTGTTTTCAGTAGCTGGCTAATAACTGGACTCTATGGGCAAGTCCAAGGTTCCGACATGGGCTATCATGCGCCGGTTTTCGTGACAGGCATTGCTTCAATGCAAGTCTGGGCATCGCGCAGGGGATGAATGATCGCCCTCTGCCCAGGAGTAAGAATGAACACCCTATTCATGCATTGCCGGCCAGGCTTCGAAGGCGAAGTCTGCTCGGAGATTTCCGACCTCGCCGCCCAACTCAACGTGGCCGGCTACGCCAAGGCCAAACCGGCCACTGCGTGCGCCGAGTTCGTCTGCACCGAAGAAGACGGTGCCGAGCGCCTGATGCGCGGCCAGCGTTTCGCTGAGCTGATCTTCCCGCGCCAGTGGGCGCGCGGCTTTTTCATCGATCTGCCGGAAAACGACCGCATCAGCGTGATCCTCGCGCACATGGCTGAATTCCCGGTTTGTGGCAGCCTGTGGCTGGAAGTCGTCGACACCAATGACGGCAAGGAACTGTCGAATTTCTGCAAGAAGTTCGAAGGCCCGCTGCGCAAGGCCCTGACTGGCGCCGGCAAACTGGTGGAGGACGCCAGCAAGCCGCGCCTGCTGCTGACCTTCAAGAGCGGCCGTGAAGTGTTTCTCGGTCTGGCCGATGCCGGCAACTCGGCGATGTGGCCGATGGGCATTCCGCGTCTGAAGTTCCCACGCGAGGCGCCGAGCCGTTCGACCCTGAAACTGGAGGAGGCCTGGCACCACTTCATCCCCCGCGATCAGTGGGAAGACCGCCTGCACAGCGACATGACCGGCGTCGACCTCGGTGCAGCACCGGGCGGCTGGACCTGGCAACTGGTCAATCGCGGCATGCTGGTGACGGCCATCGACAACGGTCCGATGGCCGAAAGCCTGATGGACACCGGTCTGGTGCAGCACTTGATGGCCGACGGCTTCACCTTCAAACCCAAGCAACCGGTGGACTGGATGGTCTGCGACATCGTCGAGAAGCCGGCGCGCAACGCCGCGATGCTCGAAGAGTGGATCGGCGAGGGGCATTGCCGAGAAGCGGTGGTCAACCTCAAGCTGCCGATGAAGCAGCGCTACGCCGAAGTGAAGCGCTTGCTCGAGCGTATCGCCGACGGTTTCAAGGCCCGTGGGATCAAGGTCGACATCGGCTGCAAGCAGCTGTACCACGACCGCGAGGAAGTGACCTGCCATCTGCGTCGCCATGACGTGAAGAAAGCCAAAGCCCGCTGAGCGCGCGACAGGTGACCGAACACCCGGCATTGGGTGACAATGCCGGCCAGTTTCAGGAGTGAATCATGAGTGAAATGATCAACGCGCCGGTCGACGGCACCCTCGACGCCACAGGCCTCAACTGCCCGGAGCCGGTGATGATGCTGCACCAGCACATCCGCGACCTGGTGCCCGGTGGCCTGCTCAAGGTGATCGCCACCGACCCGTCGACCCGCC
Source organism: Pseudomonas sp. PHC1 (assembly GCF_046487845.1). NCBI lineage: Bacteria > Pseudomonadati > Pseudomonadota > Gammaproteobacteria > Pseudomonadales > Pseudomonadaceae > Pseudomonas > Pseudomonas sp. PHC1. The sequence continues at coordinate 48,533 of NZ_JBJXHJ010000029.1, read as the reverse complement.
GCGACATCCCCAAGTTCTGCGTTTTTCTCGACCATGAATTGGTGGGGCAGCATGAAGAAGCCGGGACTTATCTGTACTGGATCCGCAAGAAGTCCGGTTGATCGCAAGGCAAAAAAAAGACCTGCATCTGCAGGTCTTTTTTATGGCCGGTCAGCCCATCGAACGGCTGATGCGAATGCGTTTGCGTGCGCTGCGCGTCAGGCGGATCGACAGCATCAGTGCCGCGCAGCTCAGGCCGACGATCAGACCTTCCCACAGGCCGCTCGGGCCACGTGGCTCGCCGAGCCAGTCGGTCAGGCCGAGGGCGTAACCTACCGGCAGGCCGATGCCCCAATAGGCGAACAGAGTCAGGATCATCGTCACCCGGGTGTCCTGATACCCGCGCAGGGCGCCGGCGGCGGTGACCTGAATCGCGTCGGAGAACTGGAACAGCGCCGAGTACACGATCAGCATCGCCGCAATGTGAATCACCATTGGGTCAGAGGTGTAGATCGCCGCAATGTGCTCGCGCATCAGCAACATCATGCTCGCCGACAGGCAGGCATAGGCCAGCGCGGAGCCCATGCCGACACCTGCTGCGAAACGTGCTTCACGGGGTTCTTCACGGCCCAGGGCCTGGCCGACCCGCACGGTCACGGCCATGCCCAGCGAGTACGGGATCATGAACACCAGCGAACTGACGTTCAGCGCAATCTGATGCCCGGCCACCACCGTGGCGCCGAGGCTGCCGATCAGCAGCGCGATCACCGCGAAGATGCTCGACTCGGCAAACACCGCGACACCGATCGGCAGACCGATGGCCAGCAAACGCTTGATCACCGTCCATTGCGGCCAGTCGAAACGGCTGAACAGTTCGCTCGACTTGTAGGCCGGCGCCCAGCGCTCGTAACCGGCCAGGCCCAACGCCATCACCCACATCACGATCGCCGTGGCCCAGCCGCAACCGACGCCGCCCATGGCCGGTACCCCGAAGTGACCATAAATGAACACGTAGTTCAGCGGTATGTTCAGCGCCAGGCCGCACAGGCCAAGCACCATGGCCGGGCGGGTGCGACCGAGGCCGTCACTGGTGCAGCGCAGCACATGGTAGAAGGCCACCGCCGGCAGACCGCTGGCAATGCCGTGCAGGTACTGCATGCACGGCTCGATCAGTTCCGGATCGACTTTCATCAGGTGCAGGATCGGCTCGGCGCTGAACAGCATGGCGGTCGCCATCAGGCCAACCACCAGCGCCAGCCACAAGGCCTGACGCACGATCGGGCCGATCTCGCTGTGGGTGCCGGCGCCGAAGCGCTGGGCCACTTTCGGCGTGGTGGCCAGCAAAGTGCCGGTCATCAGCAGGAACACCGGCACCCAGATCGAGTTGCCCAGCGCCACGGCCGCCAGATCTTTTGGCCCGACGCGACCGGCCATCACCGCATCGACGAAGCCCATGGCGGTGGTCGCCAGTTGCGCGATCATGATCGGCAGGGCCAGGCCGAGCAGATTTTTCAGCTCCAGGCGAACCCGGGCAGGGCGGTTGAGGGAAACGGCAGCAGGGCGGTCAGTCACGGAATTCACAGGCAAAGCGTCCACAGGGGTTGATGCGCAAGGTCGGGCATTCTACGCCGCTGACATAACGGTCAGGAAAAATCCTCTGTTGCGGATTTGTAATCGAACAGCCTGCTGGCTCATCGCAGCCCCAGCGCCTACACTGCCGATCCGCCCAAGGAGCCCTGCCATGCTGATTGTTGCCGACGAAAATATCCCGCTGCTCGATGCTTTTTTTGCCGGTTTCGGCGAGATCCGCCGGGTTTCGGGTCGTTCCATCGACCGGGCCACGGTTGAACAGGCCGACGTGCTGCTGGTGCGCTCGGTGACCCACGTCAATCGCGCACTGCTCGAAGGCAGCAAGGTGCGTTTTGTCGGCACCTGCACGATCGGCACCGATCATCTGGATCTCGATTACTTCAACGAGGCTGGCATTACCTGGTCCAGCGCCCCCGGCTGCAATGCCCGGGGCGTGGTCGATTACGTGCTTGGCAGCCTGATGACCCTGGCTGAAATCGAAGGCGTCGATTTGAGTGAACGCACTTACGGTGTGATCGGTGCCGGTGAAGTCGGCGGTCGCCTGATCAAGGTGCTCAAAGGCCTGGGCTGGAACGTGAAAGTCTGCGACCCGCCGCGCCAGGCGGCCGAGGGCGGTGACTATGTCAGCCTGGAGCAGATCATCGCGCAGTGCGACGTGATCAGCCTGCATACCCCGTTGACCCGCAACGGCGATGACGCGACCTGGCACTTGTTCGACGAGCCGCGTTTGCAGCAGCTCAAGCCCGGTGCCTGGCTGATCAACGCGGCTCGCGGTCCGGTGGTGGATAACACCGCGTTGCGCGAGGTGCTGCTGGAGCGTGAAGACCTGCAAGCAGTGCTCGATGTCTGGGAAGCCGAACCGCAAGTCGATGTGGCGCTGGCCGAACTCTGCGTGCTGGCGACGCCGCACATCGCTGGTTACAGCCTTGATGGCAAGCAGCGCGGCACCGCGCACATCTATCAGGCGTACTGCCAGTTCATCGGTCAACCCGCCAGCATTCAACTCGGTGATTTGCTGCCAGCGCCGTGGCTGTCGGAAGTTTCTCTGCATGCCGACAGCGATCCGGCCTGGGCGCTGGCGATGTTGTGCCGTGGCGTGTATGACCCGCGCCGGGACGACGCGGATTTCCGTCGCACGCTGCTGGGCAGTGTCGGTGAGCAACGCGCGGCGTTCGATGTGTTGCGCAAGCAGTATCCGTCGCGGCGCGAGATCGAAGGCTTGAAGGTGCGGATCGAGGGCGATTCGCCCGTCTTGCGCCAGATCGTGACCGCGCTGGGCGCTGTGGCCGTATAAACAGCGGGCATAAAAAACCCGGCCTGCTGGGGCCGGGTCAGGAAGACGGTGGCGATATCACTTTTGTTCGGCAGGCTTGACCAATCGCTTCTCCAGTTCGCGGCATGCTTGCTGGATCATTTTTTCAGTGATCGGCTTTTCGTTGCCATGTTCATCAATAATTGAACAACCCAGAGACTGATCTGGCTGTGTGCGGATCACTTGAATCTTGTCATCGCTGCTGTGTTGCAAGGACATGGCCTGTCTCCTCATCAGGTTGTGTGCCTAGGTTAAAACCGTCAGGTGACCAGGCTGTGACAGCTCCCTGCGGTCGGTCCGGAACGGCATCTCCACTCAAACAGAAATGACCGCCTGTCTCAACCCGGACCTTAGACCAATAGCATCTAGGGAGTAGTCGGGCCGGTCATATTTAACCTGACTCATTGTGATTTACAGAGTTCCACCCCATTTGAGTCTGTAGGCTGGCCCTATCCATCAGCACACGACGTGAACCTGAATGATCCCGATGCTTTCCTCGCGCCACCGCCGGGCCTTGCGCCTGGCCCGTTCGTTCCTTGCCCCTTATCGCTGGCCGGCGGTCGGCGCGCTGCTCGCGCTGATCGTCACGGCGGGCATCACCCTGTCGATGGGGCAGGGCATCAAGCTGCTGGTCGATCAAGGGTTCATGACCCAGTCGCCGCACCTGCTCAATCAATCCATCGGCCTGTTCATGCTGTTGGTGTTCGGCTTGGCGGTCGGCACCTTTGCGCGGTTTTATCTGGTGTCCTGGATCGGTGAACGGGTGGTGGCGGACATCCGTCGACAGGTGTTCAACCATCTGGTGTATCTGCATCCCGGGTTTTACGAGGACAACCGCAGCTCGGAAATCCAGTCGCGGCTGACCGCTGACACCACGCTGCTGCAATCGGTGATCGGCTCGTCGCTGTCGCTGTTCCTGCGCAATTTGCTGATGGTCATTGGCGGTGTGGTGCTGTTGTTCATTACCAACCCCAAACTCACCAGCATCGTGGTGATCGCGCTGCCATTGGTGATTGCGCCGATCCTGATTTTCGGCCGCCGCGTGCGCAATCTCTCCCGGCTGAGTCAGGACCGGATTGCCGACATCGGCAGCTACGTGTCCGAAACCCTCGGTCAGATCAAGACCGTACAGGCCTACAACCATCAGGTGCAGGACGAACAGCGTTTCGCCAGCACTGTCGAGCAGGCGTTCGACACCGCACGCAAACGGATTTTTCAGCGGGCCTGGCTGATCACCCTGGTGATCGTGCTGGTACTCGGCGCCGTCGCGGTGATGTTGTGGGTCGGCGGCATGGACGTGATCGCGGGGCGGATTTCGGCGGGTGAACTGGCGGCGTTTGTGTTTTACAGCCTGATTGTTGGCAGTGCGTTTGGCACGTTGAGCGAAGTGATTGGCGAGTTGCAGCGAGCGGCCGGCGCCGCTGAGCGAATTGCGGAGTTGCTGCGTTCGGAGAACATCATCCAGCCACCGACCACGGGATTGGTGACGTTGCCGGATCGGGTCAAGGGCGAGCTGGAGTTGCAGGATGTGCGTTTTTCCTACCCTTCGCGTCCCGAAAGCCTTGCTGTCAACGGCTTGAGTCTGACGATCAACGCCGGCGAAACCCTCGCGCTCGTCGGGCCGTCCGGCGCAGGCAAATCGACGGTGTATGACTTGCTGCTGCGTTTCTATGATCCCCGGGAAGGGCGGATCCTGATTGATGGCGTGCCGCTGACGAGCCTCGACCCGTTGGATTTGCGCCGCTGCTTCGCGCTGGTCTCGCAAACCCCGGCGCTGTTCTTCGGCAGCGTCGAAGAGAACATTCGCTACGGCTGCCCGACCGCCACGCTGGAGCAGGTGCGGGAAGCCGCGAAAATCGCCCACGCCCACGATTTCATCGAACCGATGCCAGACGGTTACCAGACCCATCTGGGCGACGGCGGCCTCGGCCTGTCAGGCGGACAACGCCAGCGGCTGGCCATCGCTCGGGCGTTGCTGGTTGACGCGCCGATCCTGCTGCTCGACGAAGCCACCAGCGCCCTCGACGCCCAGAGCGAACACCTGATCCAGCAAGCCCTGCCCAGCCTGATGCAAAACCGCACCACGCTGGTCATCGCCCACCGGTTGGCCACGGTGAAAAACGCCGATCGGATCGCTGTGATGGATCAGGGCAAACTCGTGGCGATCGGCACGCATCAGGAGCTGATTGCGAGCAATCCGCTGTATGCGCGGTTGGCGGCGTTGCAGTTCAGTGATGGTCATAAAACACATTGAATAAGGCTGCCAAGCTCGATGGCATCGGGCACTATGGCGACCACTGAGATGCCCCCGGAAAGGATATGAGCCGCTACCAGCCCCCATTGACCCTGACACCTCGAATGCTCGCCCTGATCGCGGAGATCAGTGAGCAGATCGGTCAGCTTTCGGCTGCCGACAGTGGGCGACAGACACCCCAGTTGCGTCGTGGGAATCGTATTCGAACGATCCAGGCTTCTCTGGCAATTGAAAACAACACACTCAGCGTCGAGCAGGTGACTGCTGTATTGGCCGGGCAACGGGTGCTGGGTTTGCCTCGAGAAATTCAGGAAGTGCGCAATGCTTTTGCCGCTTATGAATGCTTGACTGACTGGAAACCCGGCAATCGATCCGATTTGCTGCGCGCTCACGAGCTGTTGATGCAGGGGCTGATTGACGAGAGTGGTCGATTTCGACGGGTAGGTGTCGGTATCTATCGAGGTGAGCAACTGGTCCACATGGCGCCGCCGCCAAGCCGGATTGCCCAATTGGTGGACGACTTGCTGGCGTGGCTTGATGCTTCGGACTGGCATCCGTTGATCACCAGTTGTGTCTTTCACTATGAGTTCGAGTTCATCCATCCATTTGCCGATGGCAACGGACGAATGGGGCGGCTCTGGCAAACGTTGATACTCAGCCAGTGGCGCCCGGTGTTGGCGTATTTGCCCGTTGAGGCGGTGATTCGCGAGCAGCAGGATGATTACTACGCGGCGTTGTCGGCTGCTGACCGAATGGCAGAATCAACGCCGTTCGTGGAGTACATGTTGAATGCGTTGAATCTGGCGTTGCGTGAGGCTATCCAAAGTGAACCCTCCACCGACCAAGTAACCGACCAAGTAACCGACCAAGTAAAGAAGCTGCTTCATTTGCTCGCTGGAACCGTTCCGCTCAGCGTAAATGAGTTGATGAGTGCGCTGGGGCTGGCCCATAAAGCAACTTTTCGCGCGAACTACCTTACACCTGCATTAGCCGGGGAGCTGATTGAAATGACTGATCCTGACTCACCCAGGAGTCCGAATCAGAAGTATCGGCTGACGTCACTCGGCAAATTGAAGGTGCAGAAGTTGCAACACATGTAGCCAAGTGTTGATTCAAAAAAATGCCCGCATCTCTTGATGCGGGCATTTTTGTTTACGTCGATCTGTCGGCGATGCGCGCCCCGATCACTGATCGTCGAAATACCGCTCATGCCAGTCCACCAGCGGTTGCGGCGAGTTGAGTTTCTGACCGTAGATCACCGAGTAGGACAACACGTTCTGCACATACTGGCGTGTTTCGTCGAATGGGATGCTTTCCACCCACACGTCGAAGCTCAGGTGATCGGCGCCACGTAGCCACTGGCGTACGCGGCCGGGACCGGCGTTGTAGGCGGCGGAGGCGAGTACGCGGTTGCCGTTGAACTGGCTGTGTACCTGGCTGAGGTAAGCGGCGCCGAGCTGGATGTTTTTATTCGGATCCAGCACTTGCTGCGGCGAGGCCAGCGGAATGCTGAACTTGCGCGCGGTTTCCTTGGCGGTACCGGGCATCAGTTGCATCAGGCCGCTGGCGCCGACGCTGGAACGGGCGTCGTCCATGAACGCACTTTCCTGACGGGTAATGGCAAACACCCAGCTCGAATGCAGGCCGCGCACCTTGGCTTCGCGTACCAGAGTGTCGCGGTGAGCCATCGGGAACCGGATGTCCAGATCATCCCAGTACTGCGCCTGACTGATGGTGCGGATGGCCGGGAAGTACCATTTCAGGTCAAAAGCCAGTTTCGCCTGGGCGACCATTTCGTCGCGGCTGAAATGCCGGCTGACGTGATACCACTCGCGGCGTCCGTCAACGATCTGGCCACGGGCATGGAACTCCAGCGCACGACGTACGCCAGGCGTGTTGCGCACCCTGTTGATCAGCGCCTGACTGAGTACCAGCGGCTTGTTGTTCAGCGAGTACGGCGATTGGGAGCGGTCAGCGGCGAGGAAACCGTAGAAATCCCGTTCCCGCGACAGATTCTTGTACAGCGTCTGTACTTCCGGGTTCTGCGGTTGCGCCAGTTCCAGGCTGCGAGCCTGCCAGTAACGCCAGCGGTTGGTGGTGGCCAGGTCCTGCGGCAGACGGCGGGTCAGTTGGTAGGCGTCATCCCAGCGCGCCAGACGCAACAACAGACGCAGACGCCATTCGGATACGGTGTTGTCGCGCAGTTCCGGATCGTATTTGGTCATCACGTCCAGCGCTCGGCTGTCGAAGCGGCGGGCGAGGGTCAGGCCGATTTCCCGGGCGATCGCGACTTTTTCATCCCGGGAGAAATGCATGCTGCTGGCATAACCGTCAAGCAGGGCCATGGCCTTGTCCGGATTCTGACGCGCGAGGCGGCGCAGGCCGAGGCTGACCACATCCGACATCGGTTCATCGGCCGGCGTAAAGCGCGAAGGCTGGTTGAGCAGTTCCGGTTTTTGCGCCACGTCCACCAGCAGGCGGCCGCGCGGGGCGAGGGTGGTCAGGCCGTTGACCAGACTGTTCGCCAGCGGATAGTTGCGGTGCTGGGCGGCGAGTTTGGCGCGTTCCCAACGTTTCTGCTCGGTCAACTGGCCTTCGGCGGCCCACATGCCGAACAGTGCATCGCAGGCGGCGGGCTGGGATTTGCCGGTCAGCCAGAGCTTTTCGGCATTGGCGAAGCCCTCGGCCTTCTTGTTGTGGCTGATCTGGTACTGAGCGTTCAGACAGTCCAGTTCGGTGAAATTCAGTTTCGGGTCGTAATACTTGACGAACGTCGCCCAGTCGCCGCGATCGGCCAGCCAGCGCAACCAGCGCAGCTTCATCCAGTTGGCCTGGGGCAGGTCGCCATGTTCGGCAAGGAATTTTTCGATCTCCGCGTTGCTGGCGGATTTCAGCCGGGCAGTCAACTCGTCGTAGGCCAGGTACGGTTCCAGCGGATAGTCGGCGAGGGCCTGGCTGTAGCGGAAATACGGGCCGCTGTCGCCCTTGGCCAGGGCGCGCTTGGCTTCATCGTAATACTGACGTTGGGTGGACAGGTCCACCGCCTGGGCGGATTGAACGGCAGCGGCGGAAAGCAGCAAACATGACAAAACACTGAAGAGGCGACTGCGCATGAGACATCCGGGCAGAGAAATCATGACAAGTACCGGCCCAAAACCGGCACTGAATTGCTTGTAGCTTAGCCTTTTGCCAGCAGCGGGCGAAAGCTTTGCCGGCCTTGCAGCACAAGTTCGCAACAATTGTTGTGCAGAGTGCGTCAGCGGCGAAATTGCCGGCCTGCTCGGGGCCCGATTCAGGTAGAATGCGCGCCCGGTTTTTGGAGAAGCTCATGACCCTGCTCAAATTCAGCGATGTGTCCCTTGCATTCGGCGCGATGCCGTTGTTGGACAAGGTGTCCTGGCAGATCGCCCGTGGTGAGCGGGTGTGCATCATCGGCCGCAACGGCACTGGCAAATCCAGCATGATGAAACTGGTCAAGGGCGACCAGAAGCCTGATGACGGCTCGGTGTGGCGTGCCCCCGGTCTGAAAATCGGTGAATTGCCGCAGGAATTGCCGGTGGCCGACGAGCGGACAGTGTTCGACGTGGTCGCCGAAGGCCTCGACGGCGTCGGCGCCTTGCTCGCCGAATACCATCACCTGAGCCAGAACATCGTCAACGACGCCGATCTGGACAAACTGATGCACGTCCAGCACGACCTCGAAGCCCGCGATGGCTGGCGCTTGCAGACCCTGGTCGACAGCACCCTGAGCCGCCTGCAACTGCCGGCCGACAAGACCCTCGCCGAACTGTCCGGTGGCTGGCGCCGTCGCGTGCTGCTGGCGCAGGCGCTGGTGTCCGAGCCGGATCTGCTGCTGCTCGACGAGCCCACCAACCACCTGGACATCGGCGCGATTGCCTGGCTTGAAGAAGCGCTGAAGGATTTCCAGGGGGCCGTGCTGTTCATCACGCACGACCGTTCTTTCCTGCAAAACCTCGCTACCCGCATCCTTGAACTGGATCGCGGCGGCCTGATCGACTGGAACGGCGACTACGCCAGTTTTCTCGTTCACAAAGAAGCCATGCTGGCGGCCGAAGAAACCGCCAACGCGCTGTTCGACAAGCGGCTGGCTCAGGAAGAGGTGTGGATTCGTCAGGGTATCAAGGCCCGTCGTACCCGTAACGAAGGCCGCGTCCGTGCCCTGAAAGCATTGCGTGTGGAGCGCAGCGAGCGTCGCGAGCGCACCGGCAAGGCCAACATCCAGCTGGAAACGGCGGAAAAATCCGGCAAGCAAGTGATGGTGCTGGATAACGTGAGCTTTGCGCATCCGGGTGGTCCGTTCCTGATCCGCGATTTTTCCATGGTGCTGCAACGCGGCGACCGGATCGGCCTGCTCGGTGCCAACGGTACCGGCAAGACCACCCTGCTGAAACTGATGCTCAGCGGCCTGCAACCGACCAGCGGCAAAGTGGAAGAGGGCACCAGGATCGATGTGGCCTACTTCGACCAGTTGCGTCATCAGCTGGATCTGGAAAAGACCGTGATCGACAACGTCGCCGAAGGTCGCGACTTCATCGATATCGACGGCCAGAGCCGCCACGTGCTGAGCTATCTCGGCGACTTCCTGTTCAGCCCGCAGCGTGCTCGAACGCCGGTGAAGGCATTGTCCGGTGGTGAGCGTGCGCGTCTGCTGCTGGCCAAGCTGTTCAGCAAACCTGCGAACCTGCTGGTGCTCGACGAACCGACCAACGACCTCGACGTGGAAACCCTCGAGCTGCTCGAAGAAGTGCTGTTGACCTTTAACGGCACTGTGCTGATGGTCAGCCACGACCGGGCATTCCTCGACAACGTGGTCACCAGCACCCTGGTCTTCGAAGGGGAAGGCAAGGTTCGCGAATACGTCGGCGGCTATCAGGACTGGATCCGCCAGGGCGGCTCTCCGCGCCTGCTGGGTGTGACCGAAAGCAAATCCGGCAAGGCTGATCTGAATTCGGCGGTGGTCACTGCTGAACCGGCGCCGGTCGCCGCGCCGGTTGCTGCGGCCCCGGCTACGAAGAAGAAGCTGAGCTACAAGCTTCAGCGTGAGCTGGAAGCCTTGCCAGGCGACATCGACGCCAAGGAGCAGCAGATTGCTGCTATTGAGGCTGAAATGGCTGAGGTCGGGTTCTATCAGCGTCCGCCGGCCGAGACGGCCAAGGTGATTGCTATGCTTGAGCAGTTGCAGGCGGAGCTGGATGCGCTGGTGGAGCGTTGGGCCGAGCTGGACGCCTGATTGATTCCAGGCATGAAAAAGCCCGGCGTCCAGTGATGGGCGCCGGGCTTTTCAGCTTTTCACAAGTGACTGGAATCAGCGTTTGACCAGATGCACCGCCAGCACGTCGCAGGGTGCACCGTGCAGCACATCATTGGCGGTCGAACCCAGCAACAATGCCAGACCATGCCGGCCATGGCTGCCGACCACGATCAGGTCGCATTCCTTTTCCTTGGCGAAATGGTGGATCTCCTGACGCGGCTGGCCGTAGGTGAGGTGGCAGTTGGCGCCTTCGAGTTCGGTGTACTTGTGCTTCAGGCGTTCAAGACGTTCCTTGGCCTGATCGAACTGCTGTTGTTGCAGTTGTGACAGATCCATCGGCACGTCACCACCGAAGGCCATGGCCATCGGTTCGACGATATGCACCAGCGACAGCTTGGCGCCATTGCTCACCGACAGCTCTCGGGCACGGTGAATCACAGGGTCGCACTCTTCGGTCAGATCTACGGCGACCAGAATATGGTGGTAGGGCATGAGGTGCTCCTCGTGAGGGATCAATATTGGTAAGTATGGCTGGTTTCAAGCGCATTGGTTCCAAAGTGACGCAATGGGCTCGTTCAAATTCGGGAGTAGAGATATGACGGTCTGGCTGGTGGTGTCAATCCTGCTGGTGGTGTTGAGTCCGCTGGCATGGTTGCGTCCGTCCCGTGCCCAGAGTGGCCGGATAGCCTTGCGCACGGAGGCTCGGCGCATCGGGCTGGCCATGCAGCTGGCGCCCCAGGAGTGGCCGCACTGGATGTCTCAGGAGCCGCCTAACCCGTGCGCGCAATACCATCGGCCACGCCGTGGCAAGCAGCCGGCGTGCTGGACGTATTGGCAGAAATCCCCGGGGATGTGGGTTAATCAGTGGCAGGAAGTCTGTGAAGAACCGCTGTTGCTCAATCATTTCGAAAAATTGCCGGGCAATGTTTTCAAGGTCGAAGCGGACAAGCAGATGATCGCCCTCTATTGGGGCGAGAAGGGGGAAACCTCGGTTTTGCTGGACATTGACGCCACGCTGAAAGCGCTGGCATGACTCGCGGACTTTTCGCGCTGCAACGGTGCGAAACGTCTGGCATACGAGCAATAAAAAGCCCGACATGATTCATCGGGCGGGGTTGGCCAGGCAGGCCGGAAATTCTTTTTGGTGTTGAGCCGGAGCGATTCGGCCAGTGAATGTGCGCCAGTTTTCCTTCGTCGTCCAGCCAGCGTAGCCTGTTAAACAAGGCTTGCGGTGAATTAGGGCGACTTTTCTAACTATTAATCTTATGAATGCCCTCACATGCAAGCGTGTGTGGCCGGGCTGCGTCCTACAGAAATGACCGCAAAGTCGCATTTCAACCCGTATTTAGGGCGATTGACAATTGTCGGAAATTCCGTGAAGGTGGCGTACCCAAATCAAACGGGCGTATGAATTGAGCGTTTGTATTGCAGACTGCTCCTACAGAATCCCGACTATCGCGTTGGCGGGTGTGCCGGGTGGATGGGTGTCAGCATCGACGAAAAAACGTCCTGCCGAGCCATTTGCCTGCGTCCGACGTGTACTGTTCAGCTTCCATATCGTGGAGATCAGTTGATGATTTACGAAGGTAAAGCCATCACGGTTAAAGCTCTTGAAAGTGGCATCGTCGAATTGAAATTCGACCTCAAGGGTGAGTCCGTCAACAAGTTCAACCGTCTTACCCTGAACGAACTGCGTCAGGCCGTAGACACCATCAAGGCAGATGCTTCGATCAAGGGCGTGATCGTCAGCAGTGGCAAGGACGTGTTCATCGTCGGCGCCGACATCACCGAATTTGTCGACAACTTCAAGCTGCCGGATGCCGAGCTGGTTGCTGGCAATCTCGAAGCCAACAAGATCTTCAGCGATTTCGAAGACCTCAACGTGCCGACCGTCGCCGCGATCAACGGCATCGCGCTGGGTGGCGGCCTGGAAATGTGCCTGGCAGCGGACTACCGCCTCATGTCGACCAAGGCCAAGATCGGTCTGCCGGAAGTCAAGCTGGGCATCTACCCGGGCTTCGGCGGTACCGTGCGTCTGCCGCGCCTGATCGGTGCCGACAACGCCATCGAGTGGATTGCCGCCGGCAAGGAAAACCGTCCTGAAGACGCGCTGAAAGTCGGCGCCGTCGATGCCGTGGTTGCCCCTGAAAAACTGCAGGATGCTGCCCTTGAACTGATCAAGCGCGCCGTCTCCGGCGAGTTCGACTACAAGGCCAAGCGTCAGCCGAAGCTGGAAAAGCTCAAGCTGAACGCCATTGAACAAATGATGGCTTTCGAAACCGCCAAAGGTTTCGTGGCTGGCCAGGCCGGCCCGAACTACCCGGCCCCGGTCGAAGCGATCAAGACCATCCAGAAAGCCGCGAACTTCGGTCGTGACAAGGCACTGGAAGTCGAAGCCGCAGGTTTCGTGAAAATGGCCAAGACCTCTGCCGCGCAGAGCTTGATCGGTCTGTTCCTGAACGATCAGGAACTGAAGAAAAAGGCCAAGGCCTACGACGAAATTGCCCGGGACGTGAAGCAGGCCGCTGTATTGGGCGCCGGCATCATGGGTGGCGGTATCGCCTATCAGTCGGCTTCCAAAGGTACGCCGATCCTGATGAAGGACATCAACGAGCACGGTATCGAGCAAGGTCTGGCTGAGGCCGCCAAGCTGCTGGTCGGTCGCGTTGACAAGGGCCGCATGACGGCCGCGAAAATGGCTGAAGTGCTCAATGGCATTCGCCCGACCCTGTCCTACGGCGATTTCGGTCACGTTGACCTGGTCGTTGAGGCCGTGGTCGAGAACCCGAAGGTCAAGCAAGCCGTTCTGGCGGAAGTCGAAGATGAGGTCAAAGAGGACACCATCCTCGCGTCCAACACTTCGACCATCTCCATCAGCCTGCTGGCCAAGGCCCTCAAGCGTCCGGAAAACTTCGTCGGCATGCACTTCTTCAACCCGGTGCACATGATGCCGCTGGTGGAAGTGATCCGTGGCGAGAAGTCCAGCGAGCTGGCCATCGCCACCACCGTCGCCTACGCCAAGAAAATGGGCAAGAACCCGATCGTCGTCAACGACTGCCCGGGCTTCCTGGTCAACCGCGTACTGTTCCCGTATTTTGGCGGTTTCGCCAAGCTGGTCAGCGCCGGTGTGGACTTCGTCCGTATCGACAAGATCATGGAAAAATTCGGCTGGCCGATGGGCCCGGCGTACCTGATGGACGTGGTCGGTATCGACACCGGCCACCACGGTCGTGACGTCATGGCTGAAGGCTTCCCGGACCGCATGAAGGACGACCGTCGTTCGGCCATCGACGTGCTTTACGAAGCCAAGCGTCTGGGTCAGAAGAACGGCAAGGGCTTCTATGCCTACGAGGCCGACAAGAAAGGCAAGCAGAAGAAAGTCGCCGATCCGTCGGTACTGGAAGTGCTCAAGCCGATCGTCTACGAGCAGCGCGAAGTCACTGACGAAGACATCATCAACTGGATGATGATCCCGCTGTGCCTGGAAACCGTGCGTTGCCTGGAAGACGGCATCGTCGAAACCGCCGCCGAAGCCGACATGGGTCTGGTTTACGGTATTGGTTTCCCTCCATTCCGTGGCGGTGCGCTGCGCTACATCGATTCGATCGGTGTTGCCGAGTTCGTTGCCCTGGCCGACCAGTACGCTGATTTGGGCGCGCTGTACCACCCGACCGCGAAGCTGCGCGAAATGGCCAAGAACGGCCAGAGCTTCTTCGGTTAAGCGCCCCCAACTAGAGTGAGAGTGAACTTATGAGCTTGAATCCTAGAGACGTCGTGATTGTCGACTTCGGTCGTACTCCGATGGGCCGCTCCAAGGGCGGCATGCACCGCAACACCCGCGCCGAAGACATGTCGGCGCACCTGATCAGCAAACTGCTTGAGCGCAACACCAAGGTCGATCCTGCCGAAGTCGAGGACGTGATCTGGGGCTGTGTGAACCAGACCCTGGAGCAGGGTTGGAACATCGCGCGCATGGCGTCGCTGATGACCCAGATCCCGCACACCTCGGCCGGCCAGACTGTCAGCCGTCTGTGTGGCTCGTCGATGAGCGCGCTGCACACCGCTGCGCAAGCGATCATGACCGGCAACGGTGACGTGTTCGTGGTTGGCGGCGTCGAGCATATGGGCCACGTGAGCATGATGCACGGTGTCGATCCGAACCCGCACATGTCCCTGTACGCGGCGAAAGCTTCGGGCATGATGGGCCTGACCGCTGAAATGCTGGGCAAAATGCACGGCATCACTCGCGAACAGCAGGACGCCTTTGGCGTGCGCTCCCACCAGCTCGCCCACAAGGCGACTGTGGAAGGCAAGTTCAAGGATGAAATCATCCCGATGCAGGGTTACGACGAGAACGGTTTCCTGAAAACCTTCGACTACGACGAAACCATTCGTCCGGAAACCACCCTGGAAAGTCTGGCGGCTCTGAAGCCGGCGTTCAATCCAAAGGGCGGCACCGTGACTGCCGGTACTTCGTCGCAGATCACTGATGGTGCTTCGTGCATGATCGTGATGTCGGCACAGCGTGCACAGGATCTGGGTATCCAGCCACTGGCCGTGATTCGCTCGATGGCGGTAGCGGGTGTTGACCCGGCCATCATGGGTTATGGTCCGGTACCGGCAACTCAGAAAGCGCTGAAGCGTGCGGGCCTGGGTATCAACGATATCGACTTCTTTGAGCTTAACGAAGCGTTCGCCGCACAGGCTCTGCCAGTGCTCAAAGACCTGAAAGTGCTCGACAAGATGAATGAGAAGGTTAACCTGCACGGCGGCGCGATCGCCCTGGGTCACCCGTTCGGTTGCTCCGGTGCCCGTATTTCCGGCACGTTGCTGAACGTGATGAAGCAGAATGGCGGCACCTTCGGGGTGGCTACCATGTGCATTGGCCTCGGCCAAGGCATCTCCACCGTCTTCGAACGCGTCTAAGCGTCTCGTCGATGGAAGCCGGGGCCAAGTGCCCCGGTTTTTGTTTTTGTGGATTTATTTTTGTTTTTATTTTGAAAATATTTGAGTGAGGGCCGAAGCATGCCGATACAACCAGGGCTCTACCAGCATTACAAAGGTCCGCAGTACCGCGTATTCAGTGTCGCGCGGCATTCCGAGACCGAAGAAGAAGTGGTCTTTTACCAAGCCCTGTATGGGGATTACGGCTTTTGGGTGCGTCCCTTGAGCATGTTCCTGGAGTCCGTCGAGGTTGACGGCGAGCAGGTCCCACGCTTTGCTTTGGTGCAAGCCGAACCGAGCCTTTTTTCGAAGCCGTAAGGCGAGTGCGCGCAAAACCCTGCGCTTGACCTCACCTTGTAGCCACTATATATAGCGGTGCCGCGTCAGGCGCCAACCGCCTTTCACTTCTAGAATTCAGGAATTTTCTGATCCATGGGCAAATCGCTGGTCATTGTGGAATCCCCGGCTAAGGCCAAGACCATCAACAAGTATCTGGGCAACCAATACGTGGTGAAGTCGAGTATCGGCCATATCCGAGACCTGCCCACCAGCGGTTCGGCTAGCGCCAGCAAGGAGCCAGCCGCCAAGCGCGGCAAGGCTGCTGCGGGCGAAGCGCCAGCGCTGTCGCCGAAAGAGAAGGCGCGCAAGCAGCTGGTCTCGCGCATGGGTGTCGATCCCGAACACGGCTGGAAAGCCAAGTACGAGATTCTCCCGGGCAAGGAAAAGGTCATCGAAGAGCTGCGCCGGCTCGCCAAGGATGCTGACACCATCTATCTCGCAACCGACTTGGATCGCGAGGGGGAAGCCATTGCCTGGCACCTGCGCGAAGCCATCGGTGGTGACGACAGCCGCTACAAGCGCGTGGTGTTCAACGAAATCACCAAGAAGGCGATTCAGGAAGCCTTCTCGGAGCCTGGCGAACTCGACATCGATCGAGTGAACGCCCAGCAGGCCCGTCGTTTCCTCGACCGCGTTGTCGGCTACATGGTCTCGCCACTGCTATGGGCGAAGATCGCCCGTGGCCTGTCCGCTGGCCGCGTGCAATCGGTTGCCGTGAAGCTGGTGGTCGAGCGTGAGCGTGAGATCCGCGCGTTCAACCCGGAAGAGTACTGGGAAGTGCATGCCGATCTCGGCACCGCCAAGGGCTCAACCGTACGTTTCGAAGTCGCTCGCGAAAAAGGCGAAGCCTTCAAGCCGTTGAACGAAGCGCAGGCGACGGCCGCACTGGAGAAGCTCAAGTCCTCCAGCTACAGCATCGTCAAGCGTGAAGACAAACCGACCAGCAGCAAGCCGTCGGCACCGTTCATCACCTCCACACTGCAACAGGCCGCGAGCAACCGCCTGGGCTTCGGTGTGAAGAAAACCATGATGATGGCCCAGCGTCTCTATGAAGCCGGCTACATCACTTATATGCGTACCGACTCGACCAACCTCTCGGCTGATGCCGTGGCGATGGCACGTGATTACATCGAAACCGAGTTCGGCAAGAAATACTTGCCGGAGTCGCCGAACGTCTACAGCAGCAAGGAAGGCGCACAAGAGGCTCACGA
The DNA here is from genome assembly GCF_046487845.1 of Pseudomonas sp. PHC1. NCBI lineage: Bacteria > Pseudomonadati > Pseudomonadota > Gammaproteobacteria > Pseudomonadales > Pseudomonadaceae > Pseudomonas > Pseudomonas sp. PHC1. The sequence continues at coordinate 31,632 of NZ_JBJXHJ010000029.1, read as the reverse complement.
AGCGATCCGTCCTTCCGACGCCAACACCACGCCAACCAAGCTGGCCGGCATGGAGCGTGACGCTGAGCGCCTCTACGAGCTGATCTGGCGCCAGTTCCTGGCTTGCCAGATGCTGCCGGCGCAATACCTGTCGACCACCGTCAGCGTCGCTGCCGGCGATTTCGAGCTGCGTGCCAAGGGCCGTATCCTGAAGTTCGACGGTTACACCCGCGTGCTGCCGCAAATCACCAAGCCTGGCGATGATGACGTTCTGCCGGACATGGCGCAGGGCGACGTGATGAAGCTGATCAAGCTCGATCCGTCCCAGCACTTCACCAAGCCACCGGCCCGTTATTCGGAAGCCAGCCTGGTGAAGGAAATGGAAAAGCGTGGCATCGGCCGTCCTTCGACCTATGCGGCGATCATTTCGACCATTCAGGATCGCGGCTACGTGACTCTGCACAACCGTCGTTTCTATTCGGAAAAGATGGGGGACATCGTTACCGAGCGTCTGTCGGAAAGCTTCTCGAATCTCATGGACTACGGCTTCACCGCCGGCATGGAAGAGAACCTCGATGACGTGGCTCAGGGCGAGCGCGACTGGAAAAACGTGCTGGACGAATTCTATGGCGACTTCAAGAAAAAACTCGAAGTGGCGGAGAATCCGGAAGCCGGCATGCGTGCCAACCAGCCGGTGATGACCGACATTCCTTGCACCACTTGCGGCCGTCCAATGCAGATTCGTACTGCGTCGACTGGCGTGTTCCTCGGTTGCTCGGGTTACAGCCTGCCGCCGAAAGAGCGCTGCAAGGCTACCGTCAATCTGGTGCCGGGCGATGAAATCGCGGCGGACGATGAAGGTGAATCGGAATCCCTGGTCCTGCGCGGCAAGCACCGCTGCCCGATCTGCAGCACGGCCATGGACGCCTACCTGCTCGACGAGAAGCGCAAGCTGCACATCTGTGGTAACAACCCGGATTGCGCCGGCTATGAAATCGAAGAAGGCAGCTACCGCATCAAGGGCTACGAAGGTCCAAGCCTGGAATGCGACAAGTGCGGCAGCGAGATGCAGCTCAAGACTGGCCGTTTCGGCAAGTTCTTCGGTTGCACCAACCCGACCTGCAAGAACACCCGCAAGCTGCTGAAGAGCGGTGACGCGGCGCCGCCGAAGATGGATCCGGTGAAGATGCCTGAGCTTAAGTGCGAAAAGGTCAACGACACCTACATTCTGCGCGACGGTGCCTCCGGTCTGTTCCTGGCGGCCAGCCAATTCCCGAAAAACCGCGAGACCCGTGCTCCGCTGGTGATTGAGATTTTGCCGCACAAGGACGAAATCGATCCGAAGTACCATTTCCTGTGCGAAGCGCCGCAGAAGGATCCGGATGGCCTGCCGGCCGTGATCCGCTACAGCCGCAAGACCAAGGAGCAGTACGTGCAGACCGAGGTCGACGGCAAGCCGACTGGCTGGAAAGCGTTCTTCGACGGTGGCAAGTGGACGGTGGAGGACAAGCGTCCGGCAAAAGCCAAGGCTTGAGCTGACTCCGACCTTGTGATGGGCTGATATTATCGGCCCAGTACAACAAAAGGCCGCATGACAATCTTCGGGATATCATGCGGCCTTTTTGTTTAAAGCTTGCGGACGGATCGGCTGATCCATGACACTGTCCGGCCTGTGTGAAGCCAATATTTCGTTGTGGAGAGTGCCGACATGGCCCACGAACTCTATACTCGCACCAATCAGAAGATTTATTTCGCGGGTTTGTCGCTGGAAGCGCTGGCCAGGGCCGAAGAGGGGCGGGCGATGAACTCGCTGGCGCTGATTCAGGCCGGGCGAGAATCCGCACTGTTTCATCTCTACGGCGCATTGTTGGGGTTGTGTCATGAAATCGCCGGCTTCTATCGTCTGCCGCAAGCCAATGCGTCGCGGGCGGAAGCGCTGCTGACCCGTGATGTGCTGGAGTCGATTGCCATTCCAGAGTTGGCAGAGATGATTGAACTGGCGGGAAATCCGGAAACCTGGCTGGCTAAATTGCTGTCCGCGCACTCGGCGCTCTTTCAGCCGCCACGGGTGCCGCACAAGCCGAAGGGTGATGTGACGCAGCCGTTGATTCAGGCGGTGAACCTGGATGAGGAAGAGGTAGTTGAAGAATTGAGTCGCGAAGAGCTCGAGGGCTGGCGGCAGAACCTCAAGGGGCTGGCGATCCGTTTCCGTGAAGGCTTGAACGAGTGCTGAGGAGCTGTGGACTGGCGGCGACGAGAGGCGTGCTGCTGGTCAAGATCCCGAGCGAAGCCTGAATGATGTCTATATAATCCCTGCCTTTCGTGGAGAACAGACCTATATGCCAACGTCCTTTCTAGAAATTGTCGAGTTACCAGACGGCCGAATCGAACTGCGCAGGGCCGAGGACGAGGGGTCTCTGGTGACTCTGGATTTCTCCGAGGATGCCAAGGCGTTTCTGCAGGGGCAACACGTTGAAATTGCCAAGGCCATGTTGAGCGTCGGTGTGCAAATGGCGGGGCGTATGGTTGAAGGCGAGTTCGATAAAGATGAGGGGCCGCGGGTTCTTCATTGATCACCGCCCGTCGATTATCGCTTCGGTTCGGCTTCTCTATCCCTTGAGAAGCCCCCGCGCTCCAAGTAGCGCGCATGCAGTCAGCCCAGTCGAATATTCAGGCTTTGAGCGTCCCCGGTGCGGGCGGCGCTGATCAGTTGTTGGCGTGAGCCTGAGTTGAGCGGGTTCAACCATGTCACCACCGTATGGCTACGACCCAGGCGCAGGGCTTCGCAAGCCAGTTGCTGAGCACTCTGTGTGCCGCGCGGTTGTAACAGCAGGATACGTTCGCGATTCAATCCGGCATCCCGCAACCAGGTCTGGGTCAGGCTGGCAGGCGGTGCAATCAGGGTCAACCAGCGTGCGTCCTGATCCTCGCTCAGTTCGCGAAGAATCGGTGCCAGCAGGCTCAGGCAGTTCCCGGCCGCGCCGCGCAGTGACAGCTCGCTAAACGCTTCAGGTTCGGTATTCCACGGACGCTCCACGACATCCTTGAGGATGGGGGCGAGCGGTTGCGCGAGAAACGCTTCGAACAACGGCAGTTGTGTTTGCTGAGGTACGTGTGGGAACTGCATAAAGCCTCCTTTAGCGGCGGATGACGCCGACACTCAAGCCTTCGATGACCAGTTCCTGGTCTTTCAGGTTGACTTCGATAGGGGCGAACTCGGGGTTTTCGGCAATCAACCAGACTTTGCTGCCATCACGCTTGAAGCGTTTGACGGTGACTTCGTCGCCGATCCGCGCAACTACGATCTGACCGTTGCGTGCCTCGCGAGTGGTGTGAACCGCCAGCAGGTCGCCGTCGAAAATACCGATGTCCTTCATGCTCATGCCGTGGACCCGTAGTAAGTAGTCGGCGCGTGGATGAAAGAAGGCCGGGTTGATGTTGCAGGACTCTTCGATGTGCTGCTGAGCGAGAATCGGCGCACCGGCAGCCACTCGACCGATGATCGGCAGGGTGGATTCGTCAATCTTGGCTTCGAAGCCAGGGATGCGAATGCCGCGAGAGGCGCCGGGAGTCATCTCGATCGCGCCTTTGCGGGCGAGCGCCTTGAGGTGCTCTTCGGCCGCGTTGGGCGATTTGAATCCCAGTTCCTGAGCGATTTCCGCACGGGTCGGCGGGTAGCCGTTGTCTTCGAGGCAGCGTTTGATAAAGGCCAGAATCTCGGCTTGGCGTGGCGTCAGCTTAAGCATATTGATCGCTCTGTCTTTTTATACAGTGACTGGGATTATATACAGTGAAGCGGTCTTGGCAATGATCGTTTTTTGCCATGCCGCCGGACGGTCAGTGACGACCCTAATTAATGTGGCGTCCTTGATGTGGTTAAATAACTGACCGACCATTCCCAAAACGAACTGGCAGGCTTGACAAGGCATAGGCTGAAACGTATGTTTCAAACAAGTGTTTGTCAGGCGGAGTAGCCATGGCCCAGTCGGAAACCGTTGAACGCATTCTTGATGCTGCAGAACAGCTGTTCGCGGAAAAAGGTTTCGCTGAAACCTCGTTGCGTCTGATCACCAGCAAGGCAGGGGTCAACCTCGCGGCGGTGAACTATCACTTCGGCTCGAAGAAGGCGCTGATCCAGGCGGTTTTCTCGCGCTTCCTCGGTCCTTTCTGTATCAGTCTCGACAAAGAACTTGAGCGCCGTCAGGCCAAGCCGGAGAACAAGCCTTCGCTCGAAGAACTGCTGGAAATCCTCGTCGAGCAGGCGCTGGTAGTGCAGCCACGCAGTGGCAACGATTTGTCGATCTTCATGCGTTTGCTGGGGCTGGCGTTCAGTCAGAGCCAAGGCCACCTGCGCCGTTATCTGGAAGATATGTACGGGAAGGTTTTCCGTCGCTACATGTTGCTGGTGAACGACGCTGCACCGCGGATTCCTCCTATCGAACTGTTCTGGCGCGTGCACTTCATGCTCGGTGCCGCGGCGTTCAGTATGTCCGGGATCAAGGCTCTGCGTGCGATCGCCGAGACAGATTTCGGCGTCAACACCTCCATCGAGCAGGTGATGCGTCTGATGGTGCCGTTTCTGGCAGCCGGCATGCGTGCTGAAACCGGCGTCACCGACACGGCCATGGCCACGGCGCAGTTGCGACCTCGCAGCAAATCAGCGCCGGCACCTGCCAAGGTTTAATCGGTCATGGGTGGGCGCGGCAACTGACATCCGCTAAGCTAGCCGCCCATGTCGACTCTCGTTCTGAATCCGTTTCTCATTGAAATCACCGACCCTCCGGGCAATGCCCCAGGTGGTGGTTTCGTGGGCGACGGGTTTTTCGTTTTCAAGGAATCTCTATGACTGCTGGCCTGCAAGGCTCGTTGATGGTGGACGTCGCCGGTACCTGGCTGACGGCCGAAGATCGCCAATTGTTGCGCCAGCCGGAAGTGGGCGGCCTGATCATCTTTGCCCGCAACATCGAGCATCCGCGACAGGTGCGTGAGCTGAGCGCGGCAATTCGTGCCATTCGTCCGGACTTGCTGCTGGCGGTGGATCAGGAAGGCGGTCGCGTCCAGCGCCTGCGCCAGGGCTTCGTACGCCTGCCAGCGATGCGCGCCGTCGCTGACAATCCGAACGCCGAATACCTGGCCGAACAATGCGGCTGGATCATGGCCACTGAAGTGCTGGCGGCCGGCCTCGATCTGAGCTTCGCGCCGGTGTTGGATCTGGATTACCAGCGCAGCGCCGTCGTCGGCACTCGCTCGTTTGAAGGTGACCCGGAGCGCGCCGCGCTACTTGCCGGAGCGTTCATTAAAGGCATGAACAGTGCCGGGATGGCCGCCACTGGCAAGCATTTCCCTGGCCACGGTTGGGCGGAAGCCGACTCTCACGTTGCGATCCCCAATGACGAGCGCAGTCTCGATGAGATCCGCGCCAACGACCTGGTGCCGTTCGCCAGACTCAGCAAGCAATTGGCCGCCGTCATGCCGGCTCACGTGATTTACCCGCAAGTCGACGCACAGCCCGCCGGTTTCTCCCGGCGCTGGCTGCAGGACATCCTGCGCGGCGAGCTGCAGTTTGACGGCGTGATCTTCAGCGATGACCTGTCGATGGCCGGCGCGCATGTAGTGGGCGATGCCGCCAGCCGTATCGAAGCGGCACTCAGTGCCGGTTGCGACATGGGCCTGGTGTGCAACGACCGCGCGGCTGCCGAACTGGCCCTGAGCGCCGCGCAGCGCATGAAGGTCAAACCGTCGCCGCGTATTGCACGCATGCGAGGTCAGGCGTTCGCCAGTACCGAATACCGTCAGGATCCGCGCTGGCTGACCGCTGTCGGTGCGCTCAAAGACGCTCAACTGATCGATTAAGGATTTTTCGCTATGACGGTTTACGCAATCATCGGCGGCACCGGCCTGACCCAGCTGGAAGGCCTGAGCATTCGTCAGTCGCTGGCTGTGGATACGCCCTATGGCGCGCCCTCGGCCGAAGTCCAGATTGGCGAGTACGCCGGCAAGGAAGTGCTGTTCCTCGCTCGTCACGGTCATCCGCATCGCTTTCCGCCGCACAAAGTCAACTATCGCGCCAACCTGTGGGCGTTGAAGCAGGCCGGGGCCGAAGCGATCATCGCGGTCAACGCCGTGGGCGGAATTCATCCTGCAATGGGCACCGGACATTTCTGTGTCCCGCATCAGATCGTGGACTACACCAGCGGTCGCGAGCACACCTATTTCGCCGATGATCTGGAACATGTCACACACATCGACTTCAGCTTTCCCTACAGCGAATCGCTGCGTCAGCAGCTGATTGCTGCGGTGGCTGCCGAAGGTTGCGAGTACAGCGATCAGGGCGTTTACGCCTGCACCCAGGGCCCGCGTCTGGAAACCGTGGCCGAAATCGTGCGTCTGGAGCGTGACGGTTGCGACATTGTCGGCATGACCGGCATGCCGGAAGCGGCCCTGGCTCGTGAATTGGATCTGGATTACGCCTGTCTGGCACTGGTGGTGAATCCAGCGGCGGGCAAGACCACTGAAGTGATCACCATGGCCGAGATCGAGCAGGCGTTGCACGATGGCATGGGCAAGGTGAAATCGACGCTGGCGCGCGTACTCAAGGGCTGAGTCTGGCTCCGGAACAACTTGAATGAACAGGCGCTGAGAATCTCAGCGCTTTTCAAACTTGTCCGGCAACGGCGCAAACAACGCCTCGATATCATCACTCTGCAACTTCCAGTCTCCGGCCTTGCGCCCATCCAGCACGCCGGCCGCCAGGTCGGATTTTTCCCGCTGCAAGTGCTGAATCTTCTCCTCGACCGTGCCCCGGGCAATCATCTTGTAGACGAACACCGGTTTCTCCTGACCAATGCGATACGCACGGTCGGTTGCCTGATTCTCGGTCGCCGGGTTCCACCACGGATCGTAGTGAATCACTGTGTCCGCTTCTGTCAGGTTCAAACCCACACCGCCAGCCTTCAGGCTGATGAGAAAGATCTGACGCTTGCCGCTCTGGAATTCCTTCACCGGTGTGCGCCGATCACGGGTCTGACCCGTCAGCAGCGCATACGCGATATTGCGCTTTTTCAGTTCATCCTCGATCAGTGACAGCATCGAAGTGAATTGCGAGAACAACAGAATCCGCCGACCTTCCTCAAACAGCTCCTCAAGCATTTCCATCAGGCTGTCGAGCTTGCCCGATGTGCTGCCGCGAGCGGGCAGGGCGGCGTCGTTGACCAGGCGCAAATCGCAGCAGACCTGACGCAGCTTGAGCAATGCTTCAAGAATAATGATCTGACTGCGCGCCACGCCTTTACGGGTGATTTCGTCGCGAACCTTTTTATCCATCGCCAGACGCATGGTTTCGTACACGTCGCGCTGCGCTTCGTTGAGCTCGACCCAGTGGATGATCTCGGTTTTCGGCGGCAGCTCGGTGGCAACCTGCTCCTTGGTGCGACGCAGCAGGAACGGTTTGATCCGACCGTTGAGGTGCTGAAGTCTGACTTCGCTGGCGCGTTTTTCGATCGGTACGCGGTAATCGGCGTTGAAGCTTTTGACGTCGCCGAGCCAGCCGGGCAGCAGAAAGTGAAACAACGACCACAGTTCGCCCAAGTGGTTTTCCAGCGGCGTCCCGCTCAGGCACAGACGCTGACGCGCATTGAGTTCACGGGCAGCCTGTGCGGCTTTGCTGTTCGGGTTCTTGATGTACTGCGCTTCATCCAGCACCAGCACGTGCAGTGGCTGTTGCGCCAGGCGCTCGACATCCTTGGGCAGCAGCGCATAGGTTGTGAGGATCAGGTCGTATTCGGCCAGATGCTCGAAATGCTTTTTGCGGCTGGCGCCGTACAGGGCAACCACCTTGAGCTGTGGTGTGAAGTGCGCCGCTTCATCGAGCCAGTTGGGAATCAGGCTGGTGGGCATCACCACCATGCAAGGTCGATCCAGGCGTCCGGCGTTCTTCTCGCTGAGAATGTGCGCCAACGTCTGTAGGGTTTTACCCAGGCCCATGTCGTCCGCGAGGATCCCGCCGACCTCAAGTTGCCGCAACGACTGCATCCAGCTCAAGCCTTCGAGTTGATAGGGGCGCAGTGTCGCATTCAGCCCCTTCGGTGTTTCGGCGCTGTAGTCGCGGATGTCCCGCAAGCGCTGGGCGAAGCTGCGAATCTGCTCGCCACCTTCCCAGAGCAGGGGAATGCCTTCCAGGGAATTCAGGCGCGTGGCGTCGGCCTTGCTCAGGCGCAACGTGGTTTCACCCGGCTCCTGCAAATAAAACTCGCCAAGGGTCGCCAATACCGGTTTCAGACGGCCGAGGGGCAGGGCGACTTGTAACGGCCCGTGCTCGCTGTTGCGTTGCGGGATGTTCACCAGAATCAGTTCATCGTCGCGACGTCGGGCGAGACGTTCCGGATTGAGGATTTCCGTGTGCGAACGCATCAGATTGAGCAGGATCGGCAGCAGGCTCAGGCGCTCACCGTTGACGATGATCCCCAGCTCCAGGTCGAACCAGTCGCGCTCCGGCGTCTGCTCGACGGTGGCGTACCAGTCGTCGACGGCGGTCAGGTCGAAGCCGAACTCATCGTCGACCAGCAGCTCCCAACCCTGAGTGCGCAGCTTTGACAGGTCGTTGAGGGTGAACGTCAGCCAGGCGCTGTCGTTGACCATCTCGTAGAGTTCGCCGGCGCTTTCCGGCAGGGCCTTGCTTTGCCGGGTGGCAATGCGGAAACCGAGAATTCTCAGCTGCTCGCGGTAGCTCTGTTCTACCTCCGGGTGGCGTTTGACCCGCAGGGTCTGGGCTTCCTGGCGAATCAGGATGTCGCTGTTTTTCTGCCCGCTGACGTATTCGTCGAGGTAGCTGAAAGACAGCGCCGCGCGATGCTGGATGTAGCGCTGCATCTTGCCATTGCGCGGCTCGAACGCGCTGAACTCGACGCTCGCCAGCCACAGGCGCGGCACCGGTTGCACGTTGTCCACCAGCACTTGCGGCGGCGCTTTCGGACTGCGGTTTTCCAGTACTGCCTGGAGTTTTTCCAGCAGTTCGACGTCTTTCGCAGCGGCGGGGTATTCGAGGGTCTCCTGCACTTGCAGCAGCACCGCCGCGCAGTGTTTGCAGTTGCTGTGAACCGGGCAGGTGCAGGTGGCATCGACCATCAGCAGCGTGCCTTTGGCTGACTCGCGCAGGTGAATCGTCTGACGGTAGACGTTACCCCCGGAGCCTTCGCAGCTGGCGGTAATGGTTGCGTCGCCGACCTGCACGAATCGCACCCGGTTCTCCAGAGCATAGCGGCGGCCACGCTCCAGACTTTGTTCCTTGAATCGGCTGACCCAGGAGGAGGCCAGCGGTTTACTCAGAGACGGGGGCATAAGGACTTCGATCAGTCCGGAATGGCTTCAGGCGCTTCCCGAGGCGCAGGCGCCGTCAGTGAAGTGATCTTGATCAGCAGGGCCAGGTGGCCGTTATCGAGGTAGTTGAGTTGGCCGTTTTTGGTGTGGCTGTCCTGTTTCAGGCGTTCGCTGGCGGTGACCATGCCGTTGGCGTCGATCTGGTTGACCCAGAAGTCGGCGCTCACATCGGTAAAGCGCCCGAGCTTCATTTCAATGGTGCCTTCGATCGGGAACTGGCCGAACTGCTCCTGACCTTCGCTGACTGCGACCTTGGCTGGCGTCTCGCCCAGTGTCTGCTGCCAGGCCTTGTGCATCAGTACGCTGTAGTCGCCACTGGCGGTGAGTTTGGTCGCAACATCGTTCAGCGCCGGGGTGCGTTTGCTGTCATCGCCCAAACGTTGGGCGCCAGCGGCCCAGTCTTCCGGTGCGGCGCGGCTGACAATCGCCGGCACGGCGTTCTGGCGCACCAGAATCATTTCAACCTGATACAGGTCATCGGCGAACGCCGTCGGTGCTGCCAGCGTTATCAAGAGCGAGGTCAGTAGCAAGGTCAATGAGCGAAACAGGCGCATGCGGCGTCCTTCAAGCAGTTTTCGGGATGAGGCGCTCGAACAGCGCCTCCACAGTATTAAAGCGCTCTTCCGGGCGCTCCATCGGCACCTGGAACTTGAACATCGTGGCGCCTTCGAATTTGTAGCGCTTTGGCTGGCTCTGGATCAGTTTGATCAGGGTCATCGGGTCGACCGGCGTCTGCGCCGCAAACTCGATACGACCACCTTGCGGGCCGCCATCGACTTTCTTGATGCCCAGCTGTTCGGCCTGCAACTTCAGCGCCGTGATGCGCACCAGATTCTTGGTCGGCTCCGGCAGCAGGCCGAAGCGATCGATCATCTCCACTTGCAGATCCTTCAGGCCTTCCTCGTCGGTGGCCGAAGCGATGCGCTTGTACAGGATCAGGCGGGCGTGCACATCCGGCAGATAGTCTTCCGGAATCAGCGCCGGCACCCGCAAGTTGACTTCCGGACCGCCGCCAAGCGGTTGGTCGAGGTTCGGCTGTTCGCCCTTGCGGATCGACTTCACCGCACGCTCGAGCATCTCCATGTACAGAGTGAAACCCACGGCCTGGATCTGCCCGCTCTGGCCATCGCCCAGCAGCTCGCCCGCACCCCGGATTTCCAGGTCGTTGGTGGCCAGCACGAAGCCCGCACCCAGATCCTGCGTGTTGGCAATCGCCTCCAGACGTTTTTCCGCATCGCCGGTGATTTGCTGGCGCGGCGGGGTCAGCAGGTAGGCGTAAGCCTGGTGGTGGCTACGGCCAACGCGGCCGCGCAACTGGTGCAACTGCGCCAGACCGAACTTGTCGGCGCGCTCGATGATGATGGTGTTGGCGCTCGGCACGTCGATACCGGTCTCGATGATGGTCGAGGCGATCAGCACGTTGAAGCGCTTGTGGTAGAAGTCGCTCATCACCTGTTCGAGTTCACGTTCGCGCATCTGCCCATGGCCGATGCCGATGCGCGCTTCCGGCACCAGTTCGGCCAGTTCGGCGGCGCATTTCTCGATGGTCTTCACGTCGTTGTGCAGGTAATAGACCTGACCGCCACGCAGCAACTCACGCAGCAGGGCTTCTTTGACCGTGCTCTTGTTCTGCTCCATGACGAAGGTGCGCACCGACAGGCGTCGCGCTGGCGGTGTGGCAATGATTGAGAGGTCGCGCATGCCCGACACCGCCATGTTGAGCGTGCGCGGAATCGGCGTGGCGGTCAGCGTAAGAATGTCGACTTCGCTGCGCAGGGCCTTGAGCTGTTCCTTCTGACGGACACCAAAACGGTGCTCTTCGTCGATGATCACCAGCCCGAGATTTTTGATCTTGACGTCGTCCTGCAGCAGCTTGTGAGTGCCGATGACGATGTCGATATTGCCTTCGGCCAGTTCGGCCACCGCAGCGTTCACTTCCTTGGCCGACTTGAAGCGGCTCATCACTTCCACGGTCACCGGCCAGTCGGCGAAGCGGTCGCGGAAGCTGTTGTAGTGCTGCTGGGCGAGCAGGGTGGTCGGCACCAGGATCGCCACCTGCTTGCCGCCGTGTACGGCGATGAACGCGGCGCGCATGGCCACTTCGGTCTTGCCGAAACCGACGTCGCCGCAGACCAGTCGATCCATCGGTTTCGGCGCGAGCATGTCCTCGCGCACGGCTTCGATGGTGGACTGCTGGTCCGGAGTTTCCTCGAACGGGAAACCTGCGCTGAAGGTCGCGTAATCGGCCTTTGGATCGGCGAACGCATAACCTTCGCGGGCGGCGCGGCGGGCATAGATGTCGAGCAGTTCGGCAGCGACGTCGCGCACTTGCTCGGCGGCCTTGCGCTTGGCTTTTTGCCAGGTCTCGGAGCCGAGGCGGTGCAGCGGGGCGAGCGCATCGTCGCTGCCGGTGTAGCGGGCGATCAAATGCAGGTTGGCCACCGGCACGTAAAGCTTGGCGTTCTCGGCGTATTCAAGGGTCAGGAATTCGGCAGCCTGATTGTCGATTTCCAGAATCGTCAAACCCAGGTAGCGACCGACACCGTGGTCGATGTGCACCACCGGCGCGCCTTCGCGCAGCTCGGTGAGGTTCTTGATCACTGCATCGTTATTGGCGTCGGCGCGTTTTTCGCGACGGCGACGCTGCATCACGCGTTGGCCGAACAGCGGACTTTCCGCGACCAGTGCCAGTGCCGGCTCCTCCAGCATCAGGCCTTCGTCGAGCGGGGCGATGGTGATCGCCAGACGATCCTTGCTCGCGACAAAGTCCGGCCAGCTGTCGACGGTTTTCGGGCGCAGCTTCAGGCGCTCGAGCAATTCCAGCAGCACTTCGCGACGGCCTGCGGATTCGGCGGTGAACAGCACGCGCCCGGGGAACTCGTCGAGGAACGCCGAGAGCGCAGCCAGTGGCTGGGTGGCCTTGGCTTCGATCGCCAGGTTCGGCAGTGCTTGCGCCGGAAAGCGTTCACGGCCGGCGCCGGTTTCCACGTCCTGTTGACTGGCGACTACGCGCGGCCAGTTCTTCAGGCGGGCGAAGCAGTCTTCCACCGGCAGGAACAGCTCGGCGGGCGGCAATAAAGGGCGGGATGGATCGACGCGGCGCTCTTCATAGCGGTTGCGCACATCGTTCCAGAAGTTTTCCGCCGCTTGCTCGATGCCCGGCAGCGAGAACACTTGCGTGTCTTGCGGCAGGTAATCGAACAGGGTCGAGGTTTCTTCGAAGAACAGCGGCAGGTAGTACTCGATACCCGCCGGCGTGATGCCGCTGCTCAGGTCCTGAAAGATCGGGCAGCGGCGGAAATCGACGTCGAAGCGCTCGCGAAAGCGCGCCTTGAAGCGGGTGACCGCCTCTTTCTGCAGAGGGAACTCCTTGGCCGGCAGCAGCTTGACCGAATCGACCTTTTCGATGGAGCGCTGGTTTTCCGGGTCGAAGGTGCGCAGGGTTTCGATTTCGTCGTCGAACAGGTCGATGCGATAGGGCAGTTTGCTGCCCATCGGGAACAGGTCAATCAGCGCGCCGCGCACCGTGAACTCGCCGTGCTCGTAGACGGTGTCGACGTAGCGATAGCCGCTGGCTTCGAGCCGCGAGCGCATTTGCTCGACATCGAGTTTCTGCCCGACATCCAGCACCAGGCTGCTGCCAAGCAGGAATTTGGTCGGCGCCAGGCGATGCAGGGCGGTGGTGATCGGCACCACCAGCACGCCATGTTCCAGCTCTGGCAGTCTATAAAGGCTGGCGATGCGCTGGGAAATGATGTCTTGGTGCGGCGAAAACAGGTCGTAGGGCAGGGTCTCCCAGTCCGGGAAATGCAGTACCGGTAAATCCGGGGCGAAGAAACTCAGCTCCTGCTCCAGCCGTTCGGCACTCTGGCTGTCGGCGGTCAAAAGCAGCGTGAAGCGCTTGGCAGCGCTGGCAGCCTCGGCAATCGCCAGGCTCAGGGCGGCACCGGGGAGGTTGCCCCAGTGCTGTTTACCTGCCGCGGCAGGGAGAAGCGGTAGACGCAGAACAGGCACGGAAGGTTGAGCTCCAGGCGTTGCGACAAAGTCGGTAATTGTAGCGGCGTCCGGTGCCGCCTGTCAGTTGCAGGATGCGTCTATCTGCGCTGTTTTGGAGAAATGTAGTGGTAACCATAAAAACCAGCGCTTTTTTTGCGGTTATGTAGTGCCAAAAGTCGATGGTGTTACGGAGGGTTACAGACATCGTCTAACAGTCGTCGAAAAACTGACTGCTCTGGAAGCCCCGGTTTTACTGGGCTGGCGAAGGGCGTTATTTTTTTGGACGGATTTTTGTTACCGATTGCGCGACAGGCGCGCATTGCTACAAGAGGTTCTCGGCGGCATAATGTAGCCCCTTTTTTCTGCCCCTACATGTGGAAGGTTACCGTGACTCAGAAGCCCGACCAGTGTCTTGGTGAATGGATCGACCGTGAAGCACTCGCAGAAGCGATGATTCCGCTTATCGGTCAGCTCTACCGCAACAACAACGTGGTGAGCTCGATCTATGGCCGCAGCCTGATCAACCAGTCTGTCATCGCGATTCTTAAAGCTCACCGCTTTGCTCGCCACCGTTCTGCCGACGACAGCGAACTCTCCGTCCACGAAACATTCCCACTGCTCAAGGCCATGAGCGAGCTCAAGCTCGGCGCGGCTTCGGTAGATCTGGGCAAGCTGGCGTTCAAATTCCGCAACGAAGGCAACGGCCGTACCGCCGAGCAATTCGTGCGCGAAGAAATGGCTGACGTGGTTGGCCAGCAAAACGCTTCGGCCCGCAAAGGCACCGACGTTGTTCTGTACGGCTTCGGTCGTATCGGCCGTCTGCTGGCGCGCATCCTGATCGAAAAAACCGGTGGCGGCGACGGTCTGCGTCTGCGTGCCATCGTGGTGCGCAAGGGCGCCGAAAACGACCTGACCAAGCGCGCCAGCCTGCTGCGTCGCGATTCGGTACACGGTTCGTTCAACGGCACCATCACCATCGACGAAGAAAACAACACCATCACCGCCAACGGCAACCTGATCCAGGTTATCTACGCGAAGAACCCTACCGAAGTGGATTACACCCAGTACGGCATCAAAGATGCGCTGCTGGTGGACAACACTGGCGTATGGCGTGATGCCGATGGTCTGGGTCAGCACCTGGCGTGCCCGGGTATCGACCGCGTAGTTCTGACCGCGCCTGGCAAGGGCAAGCTGAAGAACATCGTTCACGGTATCAACCACAACGAAATCACTGCTGACGACAAGATCGTGTCCGCCGCTTCCTGCACCACCAACGCCATCGTGCCGGTGCTCAAAGCCGTGAATGACAAGTTCGGCATCATCAACGGTCACGTCGAAACCGTTCACTCGTACACCAACGACCAGAACCTGATCGACAACTTCCACAAGGGCGATCGCCGTGGCCGTAGTGCTGCGCTGAACATGGTCATCACCGAGACCGGTGCTGCCACCGCTGCTGCCAAGGCCCTGCCTGAACTGGCCGGCAAGCTGACCGGTAACGCGATCCGCGTTCCGACGCCGAACGTGTCGATGGCCATTCTCAACCTGAACCTTGAGAAAGCCGCCACCCGTGAAGAGATGAACGAGTACCTGCGCTACATGGCGCTGCACTCCGATCTGCACAAGCAAATCGACTTCGTCAACTCGCAGGAAGTGGTTTCGACCGACTTCGTAGGCTCGCGTCACGCCGGTGTGGTCGACGCTGAAGCGACCATCGTTCAGGACAACCGCGTTGTTCTGTACGTCTGGTACGACAACGAGTTCGGCTACA
Organism: Pseudomonas sp. PHC1; assembly: GCF_046487845.1. Taxonomy (NCBI): domain Bacteria; kingdom Pseudomonadati; phylum Pseudomonadota; class Gammaproteobacteria; order Pseudomonadales; family Pseudomonadaceae; genus Pseudomonas; species Pseudomonas sp. PHC1. The sequence goes on along the minus strand of NZ_JBJXHJ010000029.1, from coordinate 16,511 downwards.
GCTGCCAGGTGGTTCGCGTAATGGAAGACATGGCCGGTGTAAACCCGCCAGCGTTCCCGCGCTAAGCCTTAGCTGCAAATGAAAACGCCCCGACTCTGGTCGGGGCGTTTTTGTTTGCGCGCGATTTGCCTTAGCGGGGGATGGCTGCTTGTGCCGTACGCAACTCGTGCCGGTTGCCCCGAAACAGCACCAGCGTGGCGATCAAGCCCAGTATCGCAGCGCCGCTGAGCCAGATCCCCGGCGCCGCCTTGTTGTCCAGCACATGAATCAGATAAGTGCAGGCCGCCGGCGTAAATCCGCCGAAAGTCGCCGTGGCCAGGCTGTAGGCCAGCGAGAAACCAGTCGTACGAACTTCTATTGGCATGATCTCAGTGAGTGCCACCACCATTGCCCCGTTGTACGAGCCATACAGGAACGACAGCCACAATTCGACGATCAGCAGATGGCTGAAGCTCGGGTTCGCCACCAGCCACGACAGCGCCGGATAAGCGGTCAGAATCGCCAGAATCGTCGCCGCCAACAGCAGGGGTTTGCGACCGACCTTGTCAGACACCGCGCCCATCACCGGCAGCCAGAAGAAGTTCGACAGACCGATGCACACAGTCACCAGCAACGCGTCGAAATCCGACAGGTGCAGCTCCGCCTTGCCAAAGGTCGGCGTGTAGGCCGTGATCAGGTAGAACGACACCGTTGTCATCACCACCAGCGCCATGCCGGCGATGACGATGCCAAAGTTCTGACCGATCGAACGGACGATCTCCTGCAGGGTAGGGCGATGTTTGCGCGCCTGGAACTCCGGGGTTTCCTCCAGCGAGCGGCGGATGACAAAAATCACCGGGACGATCATGCAGCCGATCAGGAACGGTACGCGCCAGCCCCATTCGCCCATCTGTTCCGGGCTCAGCCAGTGGTTGAGCCCGACACCGAGCAGGCCGGCGAACACCACCGCCGCTTGCTGGCTGGCGGACTGCCAGCTGACGAAAAAGCCCTTGCGGCCGGGCGTGGCGATTTCCGCCAGATACACCGACACACCGCCCAGTTCCACGCCGGCCGAGAAGCCTTGCAGCAATCGACCGAACAGCACGATCAGCGGCGCGGCCACCCCAAGGGTGGCGTAGCCCGGCACGCAGGCAATCAGCACGGTGCCGGCCGCCATCATGGCCAACGTGATGATCAGGCCCTGGCGCCGGCCATGACGGTCAATGTAGGCACCGAGAAAAATCGCCCCCAGTGGACGCATCAGAAAGCCGGCGCCGAACGTGGCCAGGGACAGCATCAGGGACGCGAAGGCGCTGTCGGTGGGAAAGAAGGTCTTGGCAATGGCCGTGGCGTAAAAGCCGTAGACCATGAAGTCGAACATCTCGAGAAAGTTGCCGCTGACAACGCGAAAAATCGCTTTGCCTTTGCCGGTCGTGGAAGACATGGGTAGGTACTCGCTCTAAATCTTGTAAGAAAGCGTTGCGCTCGTAGCCCATAATGGCCGGCGCGGTTTTGCGGGGAGATGAAGAATTGTTAACTGGACGGTGGGGAGTTCTCGTGTTGCTGATCGGGTTTTTGTCCGGCTGCGGCAACGGCGATTCCCTCGAGACTTTCGGTGGCCCGACGATGGGCAGCACCTATTCGATCAAGTACGTGCGCCACGCCAATCTGCCTGCCCCGCAGGAGGTGCGTGTCGAAGTGGAAAAAATCCTCGCGGACGTCGACCGGCAGATGTCGACTTACCGCGCAGACTCTGACATCTCGCGCTTCAATGCCTTGCCGGCTGATCGCTGTCAGGTCATGTCCGCGCCGATCCTTGAATTGATCCGCGTCGGTGAGCAGCTGTCGCAACAAAGCGAAGGTTCCTACGACCTCACGGTGGAACCGCTGATGAATCTGTGGGGCTTCGGCCCGCAGGGGCGTGAAGAAACAATCCCGGATGCCGCGGCGCTGGTCGAGGTGCGCCGGCGAGTCGGCCATCAACATCTGCGCATCGACGGCGACCGGTTGTGCAAGGATGCGGCGGTCGAGGTGGATTTCAACAGCGTCGCCGCCGGTTACGCGATCGACACCATTGCTGCGCGGCTCAAGGCCCTTGGTATCCATGACTATCTCGCGCAAGCCACCGGCGAACTCAAGGCGTCCGGCAAGAAACCCGACGGTTCGCCATGGCGTATCGCTCTGGAAGAGCCGCGCGACGATCAACAGATGGCCGAGCGCATCATCAAAGTCGATGGCTACGGTCTCTCCACCTCGGGCGACTACCGCAACTATTTTCAACAGGATGGTCGGCGCTATTCCCACACCTTCGATGCCAGGACCGGTGCACCGGTCCTGCACAATCTGGCGTCGGTCACGGTGATTCATCCTTCAGCGCTGATGGCCGATGGACTATCGACGCTGTTGCTGATTCTCGGGCCCGAAAGGGCTTGGGACTATGCCGAAAAACACGACATTGGTGCATTCTTTGTGATTCGTGCCGATACAGGTTTCGTCACACGCACCAGCCACGCTTTCGAACGGCTCAGTGGCGCAAAAGTTGACTGAGAACTGTACGAAAGCTGGCGTTGTAGTGCAGGCAAAAGTAGCCTACGACGCGACCAAGGGTTAATGTGCGCGGCGTTGACGCTTCTATAGACTGTGTCCGGGTTTTCTACTGGCCCCCAATTGTTCCTTCGCGCCGTCGTTCGGCGTGATTTAGCCGCCGGTGCTGCTGGCACCGCGGCCTGTTCTGAGGAGTACGCATGGCTGTCTACAACTACGACGTGGTGGTGCTGGGTTCCGGCCCGGCGGGAGAAGGCGCGGCAATGAACGCCGCCAAAGCAGGGCGCAAGGTGGCGATGGTCGACAGCCGTCGCCAGGTCGGCGGCAACTGCACCCACCTGGGCACCATCCCGTCCAAGGCCCTGCGTCACTCGGTGCGGCAGATCATGCAGTTCAACACCAACCCGATGTTCCGTGCGATCGGCGAACCGCGCTGGTTCTCCTTCCCGGACGTGTTGAAAAGCGCCGAGAAAGTCATCTCCAAACAAGTCGCTTCGCGTACCGGCTACTACGCCCGTAACCGCGTCGACGTGTTCTTCGGCACCGGCAGCTTCGCCGACGAGCAAACCATCGAAGTGGTCTGCGCCAACGGCGTGGTCGAGAAACTGGTGGCCAAGCACATCATCATCGCCACCGGTTCGCGTCCTTATCGCCCGGCGGACATCGATTTCCACCACCCGCGTATCTACGATAGCGACACTATCCTCAGCCTCGGCCACACCCCGCGCAAACTGATCGTTTACGGCGCCGGCGTGATCGGCTGTGAATACGCTTCGATCTTCAGCGGTCTGGGCGTGCTGGTCGAGCTGGTGGACAACCGCGGTCAGTTGCTGAGCTTCCTCGACTCGGAAATCTCCCAGGCGTTGAGCTACCACTTCAGCAACAACAACATCACGGTGCGTCACAACGAAGAGTATGACCGTGTCGAAGGCGTGGACAACGGCGTGATCCTGCACCTGAAGTCCGGCAAGAAGATCAAGGCCGACGCCCTACTCTGGTGCAATGGCCGTACCGGTAACACCGATCAGTTGGGTCTGGAAAACATCGGGGTCAAGGTCAACAGCCGTGGCCAGATCGAAGTCGACGAGAACTATCGCACCTGCGTGCAGAACATCTATGGCGCCGGTGACGTGATCGGCTGGCCGAGCCTGGCCAGTGCCGCCCACGACCAGGGCCGTTCGGCCGCCGGCAGCATCGTCGACAATGGCAGCTGGCGTTTCGTGAATGACGTGCCGACCGGTATCTACACCATTCCGGAGATCAGCTCGATCGGCAAGAACGAGCAGGAACTGACCCAGGCCAAAGTGCCGTACGAAGTGGGCAAGGCGTTCTTCAAGAGCATGGCGCGGGCGCAGATCGCCGGCGAGCCGCAAGGCATGCTGAAGATCCTGTTCCACCGTGAAACCCTGGAAGTGCTGGGCGTTCACTGCTTCGGTTATCAGGCGTCGGAGATCGTGCACATCGGTCAGGCGATCATGAACCAGCCGGGCGAACTCAACACCCTGAAGTACTTCGTCAACACGACGTTCAACTACCCGACCATGGCCGAAGCCTATCGGGTAGCGGCGTACGACGGCCTCAACCGGCTTTTTTGACGGGCTCCGGCCGGTGGCCTGAGCCGGCCGGGGAGACCGATTTCAGCCATTCCCGAGGGTGGCAGTGGCCAAACCGGGAAAGTCTGTAATCAGGCTGTCAACGCCGAAGTCGGCGAGTCTGCGCATCAGCGCAGGCTCGTTGACGGTCCACACCGACACATGCAGCCCCTGACGCTGTGCCTTTTGCAGGCGTTCCGGCGTACACAGCGTCCAGTTCAACGCCAGAATCTCGCAACCGTAGCTTTGTGCGACCTTCAACGGGTCGAGCCAGGCGTATTCGGCCACCAGGCCACGTGACACGTCGGGCACCAGATCCAGCGCAGCCTTCAATACTTCCCGCGAACTCGAGGTGATTGTCACCTTGTCGAGCAGTCCGTGTCTGACCGCCATTTCACGGATGGCCAGTACGGTGGTCGCGGCGCGGGTGCGCGAAGCGCTTTTGACTTCCAGCTGCCAGTGCTCGAAATCACACTTTTCGAACAGCTCTTCCAGCGTTGGAATCGGGCATGGTTTGATCCAGCCCGGACCGCCCTTGCGCGCGTCGTAGGTCACCAGCTCGGCGGCGGTGTGCTCGACCACCTTGCCGCGCCGGTCGGTGGTGCGCTTGAGGGTTGGGTCGTGGATGACCATCAACTCGCCGTCCTTGGACAGGTGCAGATCCAGTTCGCAGCGGCGCACGCCGTGCTTGAGACATTCCTGAAAACTGCTCAGGGTGTTTTCCGGTGCTTCGCCCTTGGCGCCGCGGTGGCCGTAGATGAGGGTCACGGTTCTTCCTTAATTAAATGCCTGTTTCGTTCTGTTCGCGGGCCAGACGTCGTTCCTGGGCCTGCTTCTGCAAGATATAGCGGGCAAGCAGTTGGCGCTGGGCGTCGGTCAGGTGTTCGAACTCGGTGCCGACGTCGTAGCCGTCGCCCTTGCGGTCGCAATGGGTGACGCGGGCGCGCAGCAACAGGCCGAGGGCCTGGGGCATCAGCACCAGTTTCACCGACAGGTGGGCGCCGGTAGCGATCGGGGTCGAGTGCTGAAAGTCGATGCCGCCCTCGGAGATGATCACCGGTTGCGGCTCGCCGATATGGCCGAGCACGGTCAGGGCGACCACCTGGCTGAGCAGGTCGATGCGTTTGTTCTGGGATTTCAGGAACGCCGCGATGGCACGGTCGCGTTCGCTGATCTGGCGCAGCAGGTGCTGCGACTCGAATTCGCTCAGGTGCAATTCGCTGAGCAGGTTGAACAGTGGAGAAGCATCCTGCAACACTTCCTGGCCTGCGGCTTCGGGAGCGGACAGGGGCCGAATTTCCAGTGCGATCGTGTCCTCGATACGGTAGTATTCGCGGCGATCTTCTTCATCTAATGTCGACATGGCGAACCCATGGTAGCGGCGGTGGTCTGAGTGTAAAGCTGGTTATCGACCCCCGCCACAAGGACGTTCCTTTTCCCTCCGAACAAGCCCCGACATGTTCAGACCTCTTTTCGTATTTATCGGCACGCGTTATACCCGTGCAAAGCGTCGCAATCATTTTGTGTCATTCATTTCCCTGACTTCGATGATCGGGCTCGCCCTTGGCGTGGTCGTGATGATCGTGGTGCTGTCGGTGATGAACGGTTTCGATCATGAGATGCGCACCCGCGTGCTGGGCATGGTGCCCCACGCGACCATCGAGTCCGGTGAGGCCATCAACGACTGGCCGAGCCTGGCTGCCAAGGTCAAGCAGAACCCGCAGGTGGCGGCCGTTGCGCCGTTCACCCAGATGCAGGGGTTGCTGACCAATAACGGCCAGGTGTCCAAGGTGTTGCTCAATGCCATCGACCCGGCGCTGGAGCGCAACGTCTCGATCATCGACAACTTCATGAAGCAGGGCAAACTCGACGATTTGACCCCGGGCAGCTTCGGCATCGTGATTGGCGACAAGGCCGCGACCAAGCTCGGTGTGGGCATCGGTGACAAGATCACGTTCGTCGCGCCGGAGGTCAGCGTGACCCCGGCCGGAATGTTCCCGCGCATGAAGCGCTTCACCGTGGTCGGCATCTTCCATGTCGGTGCCGGCGAACTGGACGGTTACCTGGGCGTCACCAACCTGCAGGATCTGGCGAAGATGCACCGCTGGAAGCCTGACCAGGTGCAGGGCCTGCGCCTGAAGTTCGACGATCTGTTCCAGGCGCCGCGTGAAGCGTGGAACATCGCGCAGCGCCTCGGCGAAGACCGTTACTACGCCCGCGACTGGACCCGTACCCACGGCAACCTGTATCAGGCGATCCGCATGGAAAAAGCCATGATCGGCCTGCTGTTGCTGCTGATCGTCGCTGTTGCGGCTTTCAACATCATTTCCACGCTGGTGATGGTGGTGAATGACAAGAAGGGCGATATCGCCATTCTGCGCACCCTGGGCGCTACGCCGGGCACGATCATGCGCACGTTCATGGTCCAGGGCACGGTGATCGGCGTGGTCGGCACGGCCATCGGCGCGGTGGTCGGGATCTTCGCCGCGCTTAACGTCAGCGCCGCGATTTCGGCCCTCGAAGGCGTGATCGGACACAAATTCCTCAACGCCGACGTGTATTTCATCGATTACCTGCCGTCGCAGGTGCAGAGCCAGGACGTGGTCATGGTCTGCGCCGCTGCGTTGGTCCTGAGTTTCCTCGCCACCCTGTATCCAGCCTGGCGTGCCGCGCGCACCCAGCCGGCGGAGGCGCTACGTTATGAGTGAGTCGGGCATGAGTGAAAAAGCAATCTTGAGCTGCCGCAACCTGGGCAAATCCTACGAGGAAGGCCCGGAGTCGGTGGAAGTGCTGGCCAACCTGCAACTGGAGTTGCATCCAGGCGAGCGAGTGGCAATCGTCGGAAAGTCTGGTTCGGGCAAAAGTACCTTGCTCAACCTGCTGGGCGGTCTCGACACGCCGACCAAGGGCGGTGTCTGGCTCGACGGTGAAGAACTCTCGGCGCTGAGCGAGAAGAAGCGTGGCCTGCTGCGTAACCGTGCCCTCGGGTTCGTGTACCAGTTCCACCACTTGCTGCCGGAATTCACCGCGCTGGAAAACGTCTGCATGCCGCTGCTGATCGGCAAGACCGCAATCCCGGAAGCGCGTCAGCGTGCCACGGCGTTGCTGGAGCGTGTTGGTCTGGGTCATCGCCTGGAGCACAAACCGGCAGAGCTGTCCGGCGGTGAACGCCAACGTGTGGCCATCGCCCGGGCGCTGGTCAACAATCCAGGCCTGGTGATGCTCGACGAGCCGACCGGCAACCTCGACTCCCACACCGCCGAAGGCATTCAGGATCTGATGCTGGAGCTCAGCACGTCGATGCGCACGGCGTTTCTGGTGGTGACTCACGACATGAACCTGGCTCGCCAGATGGACCGCGTCCTGCACCTCAATGAAGGCTGCCTGACGCCAATCTGACGCGTTGAAACCCGATGCCTGAAAAGGCGTCGGGTCTTTTATTTTTATACGGTGCCCCAGCGAATGTTCAGACCGTTATCGATCTTTATCGGCACGCGCTATACCCGCGCCAAGCGCCGCAATCGCTTTGTTTCGTTCATTTCGATGACCTCGATGATCGGCCTTGCCCTCGGCGTGCTGGCGATGATCGTGGTCCTGTCGGTGATGAACGGCTTCCAGCGCGAAATGAGCTCGCGCATCCTCGGCATGGTTCCTCACGCAACCATCGTCGGCGTCAAGCCGATCGATGACTGGCAGCCGGTGGCCGCCGCCGCGATGAAGAATCCGGAAGTCACGGCCGCCGTGCCGTTCACCGAGATGGAAGGCATGTTGTCCTACAAGGGCATGATGCAGCCAATCCAGATCAGCGGCGTCGATCCGGCCCAGGAAGGCAAGGTGTCGATCGTTGCCCAGCATATTGTTCAGGGCCGTCTCGACGCCTTGAAACCGGGTGAGTTTGGTGTGGTGCTGGGTGAAATCACCGCCCGGCGTTTCCGCCTCAATGTCGGCGACAAGATCACCCTGATCGTGCCGGAAATCAGCACCGCACCGGGCGGCATCACCCCACGCATGCAGCGCTTGAACGTGGTCGGCGTGTTCAAGGTCGGTGCCGAGCTTGACGGTTCCATGGGCCTGATCCACGTTTCCGACGCCGCGACCATGCAGCACTGGGAGCCGAATCAGGTGCAGAGCGTGCGTCTGGCGGTGAAGGATCTGTACGCCGCGCCGAAGGTTTCGTCGGACATTGCCACTGGCCTCGGCGCCGATTTCAAGGCTGACGACTGGACCCACACCCAGGGCAGTCTGTTCAGCGCGATGAAGATGGAGAAAACCATGATCGGCCTGTTGCTGTTGATGATCGTCGCGGTGGCGGCGTTCAACATCATCGCGACCCTGATCATGGTGGTGAACGACAAGGGCGCGGACATTGCGATCCTGCGCACCATCGGCGCCACGCCACGGCAGATCATGGCGATCTTCATGGTGCAGGGCACGGTGATCGGCATCGTCGGCACCATCATCGGTGGCGTGCTGGGCGTGATTGCCGCGCTGAACGTCAGTGAAATGGTGGGTTGGGTCGAGCGAGTGACCGGGCAACACATCTTCAGTTCGGACGTGTATTTCGTCAGCAACCTGCCATCGCAATTGCAGGGCGGCGACGTGCTGCTGATCTGCTCGGCGGGCTTCATCCTCAGCTTCCTGGCCACCGTTTACCCGGCCTGGCGGGCGGCGAAGATCGAACCGGCGCACGCGTTGCGTTATTCGTAAGTTCCCCCATTGAGGCCGGCATTGCCGGCCTCAATCGTTTTTCGGCAACTCAATCACAAACCGCGTCCAGCCCTGATCCGATTCGCAATGAATCTGCCCGCCATGGGCCCGAATGATCGACTGAGTAATCGCCAGCCCTAACCCCGCATGCTCGCTGCTGCCTTCCTGGCGCGCCGGATCCGCCCGGTAGAAACGGTCGAACAGGCGCGGCAACAATTTCGCAGAAATCCCTTCGCCACTGTTCTCCACGGTCACCCTCAAGGATTTCGCCTGCCCGGCCAACCGTATGCGCACTTCGCCGTTAGCAGGAGTAAAGCGCAAGGCGTTATCCAGCAGATTCGACAGCGCCCGGCGCAACATCGCGCGATCACCCTCGAACTGCCCCGCACCGTCACGGCTCAGTCTGACCTCAGCGTCTTCGGCCAGCGGCGCAAAAAACTCCAGCAATGCATCGGCTTCTTCCGCCAGCTCCAGCGGTTCACGCTTGGGCACCAGCAAGCCGTGGTCAGCCTTGGCCAGATAAAGCATGTCGTTCACCAACTGCGCCATCCATTGCAGTTCTTCAAGGTTGCTGTGCAGTGCCTCGCGGTAGTCTTCAAGGGGGCGAGGGCGGGTCAGGGTGACCTGGGTGTGAGTCAGCAGGTTCGACAGCGGCGTGCGCAGCTCATGGGCGATGTCGGCAGAGAACGCTGACAGCCGCTGAAAAGAATCGTCGAGGCGTCCGAGCATGGCGTTGAAGCTGTGGGCCAATTCCGAGAGTTCTGCAGGCATCCGCGCTTCCGGCAGTCGGGCATTCAGCGATTGCGCCGAAATCCCCCGGGCGACCGCACTCATACGGCGTAACGGGCGAAGACCACTGCGAGCGGCCCAGGCACCGAGCAACGCGGTGGCCAGCGCCGAAAGGCCGACGGTCAGCCAGATCAGATGTTGCATGCGTTGCAGGAAGTGCTGGTGGTGGGTGATGTCCAGCAGCAAGGTCAATTGCGGGGAATCGGGTTTTCCCGGTTCAAGCGCGGCATTGAGCAGGCGATAGTCGGTGCCGTTGTCGTTGATCGTGGCCAGACCGGGCTGTTGCGGCAGATTCGCCGGGGTGTGCAATGAACGCCCGAACCAGCGCTGGCCCTCAGGGCCGCTGATGCGCAACGTGACATCGCCCTGTTGGCTCAATTCATCGGTGATGTGGGCGGCGTCGCTGCCACTGCGCAGTGTCTGACGCACGCTGAGCAGTTTTCCTTCGAGCAGTTGCTGGTCGAGTTCAATGAAGTGGCCCTCGCTGGCCCGATTGAACACCACCCCAGCTACCAGCGAAACCGCGGCGGTGCAGCCGGCGAACAACAGCGCGAGCCGGCCGCTCAAGGACAGTCGGCGCATCAGTCGGCACGCTCTTCAAGGACGTAACCCATGCCGCGCACGGTGTGGATCAGCTTGTTGGGGAAGTCATCATCAATCTTCAGGCGCAGTCGGCGAATCGCCACTTCGATGACGTTGGTGTCACTGTCGAAGTTCATGTCCCAGACCTGCGAGGCGATCAGCGATTTGGGCAGCACTTCGCCCTGGCGGCGCAGGAGCATTTCCAGCAGGGCGAACTCCTTGGCGGTGAGGTCGATGCGTTGGCCATTGCGTTCGACCCGGCGGCGGATCAAGTCCAGGCTCAGGTCGGCCAGGCGCAGGCTGGTTTCCTGGGGCGCGGAACTGCCGCGGCGCAACAGGCTGCGCACCCGTGCGAGCAACTCGGAAAAGGCGAACGGTTTGACCAGATAGTCGTCGGCGCCCAGTTCCAGGCCGTGAACCCGATCTTCAACGGTGTCCTTGGCGGTCAAAAACAGAATCGGTGTTTCCAGGCCGGCGCTGCGCACTGCTTGCAGGATTTGCCAGCCATTGCGACCGGGCAGCATCACGTCGAGGATCAGCAACGCATAGTCGCCGCTCAACGCCAATTGCTGGCCGGTGGTGCCGTCGGCCACCAGTTCGGTGTTGAAGCCGGCCTCGGTCAGGCCCTGGCGCAGGTACTGGCCGGTTTTGGGTTGGTCTTCGACAATCAGCAGTTTCATGGGCGGCTCGGGTAGCGGGAACGAGGACGTTATACCGTGGGCGAACGCGACGAGCGCCCACCTGACAAAGTTGTAATGTGCCTGTCAGGTCGCTGCCAGCGCAGGCGGGCTAGAGTTTCCCACAGGCTGAACCTTATCTTGTTGGAGTACGACTATGTTTTTGCGCAATCCTCTGGCCGTCGCCGCCTGTTTGCTGGCGTTGAGTTCACCTGTCCGGGCGGCGCCTGCGCACACGTATGACTTCGGCCAGCCGGCCCCGGCGGCCCAGGCCACTCGCAGCATCGAAGTGGTGATGGGCGACATGAGCTTCGATCCGAAGACGATCGAGATCAAGACCGGTGAGACCGTTCGTTTTGTGCTGGTAAATAAAGGCCAGTTGCTGCACGAATTCAACCTGGGCGCCGCAACGATGCATGCACAACACCAGCAGGAAATGTTGCAGATGCAGCAAAGCGGTATGCTGACGCCGACTGGCATGAAGGCAATGTCCCACGACATGGCGGGCATGGATCATGCCTCGATGGGGCATGGCATGAAGCATGACGACCCCAACAGCGTGCTGGTGGAGCCGGGCAAGACCGCCGAGCTGACCTGGACCTTCAGCAAAGCGGTGAACCTGGAGTTTGCCTGCAACATTCCCGGGCATTACCAGGCGGGAATGGTCGGCAAACTGACTGTCAGTCAGTAAGCACTCAAAGGCGGGAGCAAAGGCTGGTAGAATCCGCTGATTCTTCAGTCAGGTTTCCGCCATGCATCCCGCAGCCGAACATTCGCCGCTGGGCAAATCCAGCGAATACATCGCCACGTACACGCCGTCCCTGCTGTTCCCGATCCCGCGCACCGCGAAATGGGCCGAGCTGGGCCTCACCGCCGAAACCCTGCCGTATAAAGGCGTGGATTTCTGGAACTGCTTCGAACTGTCGTGGCTGCTGCCGTCGGGCAAACCGGTGGTGGCGATCGGTGAATTCTGCATTCCGGCGGATTCGCCGAACATCATCGAATCCAAGTCGTTCAAGCTGTACCTGAACTCGCTGAATCAGACCCCGTTCGCCGATATCGCGAGCCTGGAAGCGACGCTGGTGAAGGACTTGTCCGCTGCTGCCGGCAAACCGGTGGGCGTGCGCGTCCGCAGCCTGAAAGACGTCGAAGCCGAAGGCGTTGTGGCGCTGCCGGGCGTATGCATCGACGATCTGGATATCAGCGTCAGCAACTATGAACATCCACGTCCTGAACTGCTGCGTTGCGACGATTCACGCGTGGTGGAAGAGAGCGTGCACAGTCATCTGCTCAAATCCAACTGCCCGGTGACCAGCCAGCCGGACTGGGGCAGCGTGGTGGTGGAGTACCGTGGCGCGGCGCTGGATCACGCCAGCCTGCTGGAATACATCGTCAGCTTCCGTCAGCACTCGGATTTCCACGAACAGTGCGTGGAGCGGATCTTCCTGGATCTGCAGCGCCTGCTGAAGCCGGAAAAACTCACGGTGTTTGCGCGTTATGTGCGCCGGGGCGGGCTGGACATCAACCCGTACCGCAGCACTGAAAGTGTGCAACTGCCGAACCACCGTCTGGTTCGTCAGTAACCCGCATCACGGACATGAAAAAGCCCTGCCAGTGATGGCAGGGCTTTTTTGCATTCGCGGGTTTTCAGATGCCCATGCTGACCAGGGAATTCATGATGTTGCGCAATGTGCCGGCGATGGCGGGGTGTTCGAGTTCGAAGCGATCAACCGCCAGATTCACTCCATCGGCAATGCTGGAGTCCTGGGTCTTCGTTTCCAGTTCAAGTTCCAGTTCGATCTGTTCCATCAGTGCATGTAGATCAGCGCGCTCGGCTTCGGTCAGCGGGGGATTTTGATCCAGTTGCTCGCGCAGGGCGTTGAGCTGTTTTTGCAGTTCTTGAGCGGGCATGGTTGTTTCCTTTTATCGAGAGGCACTGGCATAGACCGCAGCCGTGCGCCAAAGGTCTATGGCTCTCCTTAAGACTAATCCACTCTTGGCCAACCTGCATGATCCCGGTCAGGGCTTTTCGCCTTTGAGACGACGCAGGCTGATGTCCGCGAGACACGTGTCGAGTTCGCCCAGATGATCGATCACCGAGTGCACGCCCAGTCCGAACAGTTGCACCGTCGCCTTGCCGCGCAGCTGTTCGCGCTCCTTCTGGCCAAGGGTCTGCCATTCGCTCGGCGCCAGGCCGCACAGCGAGCCGCAGGACGCCAGGCCAATGGTCCACAGCCCGGCATTCAGGCCCGATTGCAGCAGGCGCGGTTCGCCACTGACCAGTACGCAACCGTCGAGGCGATGGACATTCAATGCCATCAACGCTTGCCAGCAGGCGTGTGGCGCCGGCCAGGGATTGATTGTTGCTGAATGTTGCGACGGTTTGATCCAGTCTGGCAGCGCCGATGCCAGTACCTGAGTGCTCGCGGTTGACAACTCATCCAGCCAGGCGCAGGGAATTTGCTGGCGCTGCAGGCTGCGCAGGCTGTCGAGTGCGCCGGGTGTGACATCGGCGTATTCCGGGCCGATGCTGGACTGATGGCGGGCGCGCGCGCCGAAGTCCACCAGACAGCCGCTGAGTCCGAACAGCACGGCGGTCAGCGTCGGCGCCGCGAGGGGCAAGGCTTCGGCTTGAGGCATGGAAAACATCCCTGAAATAGCGATCAGGCTAAGCGTTACCGGTGACAGTTACGTGACAGGCGAATGACGAAGCGTCCTACAGAGGGTTTCACCGGGGAACTGCCTAAAGCGCCGTTTCCGTCTTATACTGACGCACTAATCGCCGCAGCCCAGGTGCTGCGTCTGTACTATCCAAGGAGCTTTCTATGCGCTGGAGCCATCCTCTTGCTCAGCTTTGTGTATGTGCCAGCGTGATGCTGGTGCCGTTCGCCGCTCAGGCCGCAACGGAAGAAGACCCTTGGGAAAGCGTCAACCGTCCGATTTTCCAGTTCAACGATTTCGTTGATACCTATGCGCTGAAGCCTTTGGCGCAGGGCTACGAATTTGTTACTCCGCAATTCCTGGAAGACGGCATCCACAACATGTTCCGCAACGTCGGTGATGTCACCAACCTGGCGAACAACATTCTTCAGGCCAAACCGGCCGCCGCTGGCGTCGACACCGCTCGCCTGATCTTCAACACCACCTTCGGCCTGCTCGGTTTCTTCGACGTCGGAACCAAGATGGGCCTGACCCGCAGCGACGAAGACTTCGGCCAGACCCTCGGCTACTGGGGCGTCGGCAGCGGTCCTTACGTGATGCTGCCGCTGATGGGCCCGAGCACGCTGCGCGATGCGCCGTCCAAGTACGTCGACAGCTTCACCGGCCCGTATCGCTACATCAACGATGTGCCGGTGCGTAACTCGATTTTCGGCCTGAACATCGTCGACACCCGCGCCAGCCTGCTGTCGAGCGAGAAGCTGATCAGCGGCGACAAGTACACCTTCATCCGCAACGCCTACCTGCAGAACCGCGAGTTCAAGGTCAAGGACGGGCAGGTCGAAGACGATTTCTGATCGCGACTGATCGGCAGAAAAGGGCGACCGCGAGGTCGCCTTTTTTATGGACGCGACCAATGATTGGGTTACGGTCGAAGCCGTTCTTATAACTGCGAGTGATTTGACAAACAAAGTCTCCAAGCGAGCATCGGCGCATGCTTGAAACGCTCGAAGGATGGGAGTACCGTCTGCGCCTTAGAAGGGCACCTCTGGTGCAACCGTGTGCGGGGCAAATGCTCCGAAGCGGTGCAGCAGAGAGGCTAGAAAGCGAATCCAGTAGTCTGCGCCGGGCCGTTGCCCCGCCTGCTACGCCAACCTAATTCTGGCGCCGTTTGCCCACATGCCAAAAACCAGTGCCACGCTGCTGATAATCGATGATGACGAAGTAGTGCGCGCGAGCCTCGCGGCCTATTTGGAAGACAGTGGTTTCAGCGTCTTGCAGGCCAGTAACGGTCAGCAGGGTCTTCAGGTATTCGAGCAAGACACGCCCGACTTGGTCATCTGCGATCTGCGCATGCCGCAGATGGGCGGTCTCGAACTCATCCGTCAGGTCACTGAGCGGTCGCCGCAGACACCGGTGATCGTGGTCTCGGGCGCCGGCGTGATGAACGACGCAGTCGAGGCCCTGCGCCTGGGTGCGGCGGATTACCTGATCAAGCCTCTCGAAGACCTGGCCGTGCTCGAGCACTCCGTGCGCCGGGCCCTGGATCGTGCGCGCCTGCTGCTGGAAAACCAGCGCTACCGCGAGAAACTGGAAAAGGCCAACCGCGAACTCGAAGCCAGTCTGAACCTGCTCCAGGAAGACCAGAATGCCGGTCGCCAGGTGCAGATGAACATGCTGCCGGAAAGTCCGTGGGCCATCGACGAATTCAGGTTCGCGCACCAGATCATCCCGTCGCTGTACCTGTCGGGTGATTTTGTCGACTACTTCCGGGTCGACGAGCGCCGGGTGGCGTTCTACCTGGCGGACGTTTCCGGTCATGGCGCCTCTTCGGCGTTCGTCACCGTACTGTTGAAGTTCATGACCACGCGCTTGCTGTTCGAATCCAAGCGCAATGGCACGCTGCCGGAATTCAAGCCTTCGGAAGTTCTCGGTCATATCAACCGCGGGCTGATCAGTTGTAAGCTGGGTAAACACGTCACAATGGTCGGTGGAGTCATCGACGAGGAGACCGGTTTGTTGACCTATAGCATCGGCGGCCATCTGCCGTTGCCTGTGTTGTACACGCCTGACAGTGTTCGCTACCTCGAGGGGCGCGGTCTGCCGGTGGGGCTTTTCAACGAAGCCACCTACGAAGACCACGTGCTCGAGCTGCCACCGACGTTCAGCCTGACGCTGATGTCTGATGGCATTCTGGATCTTTTGCCAGAGCCCACACTCAAAGAGAAAGAAGCCGCTTTACCGCAAAAGGTGAAGTCGGCGGGCGGCAGCCTGGATGGTCTGCGGCAGGTTTTTGGATTGGCCACGCTAGGGGAGATGCCGGATGATATCGCCCTGTTGGTGTTGAGCAGGAATCTTTGATGAGTACTGGTAGAATCCAGTTCGCCGAGCAGGACGGCACCTTCGTCCTGAAGTTCGTCGGTGAAGTTCGCCTGACCCTGTGTTCGGCGTTGGATGCGACTATTGAAAAAATCTTCACCGCGCTGAATTTCAACGCGATCGTGATCGATTTGACCGAAACCCGCAGCATCGACAGCACCACGCTGGGCCTGCTGGCCAAGCTGTCGATCCTGTCGCGGCAGAAGGTCGGCCTGCTGCCGACCGTGGTCACCACCCACGAGGACATTACCCGTCTGTTGCAGTCGATGGGTTTTGAGCAGGTGTTCAATATCGTCAACCATCCCGTGCCGTGCCCGGAATGCCTCGATGACCTGCCGGATCAGGATCAATCCGAAGAGGTGGTGCGGATCAAAGTGCTCGAAGCGCACAAGATCCTCATGGGCCTGAATGACTCCAACCGCGAAGCCTTCCATGACCTGGTGAATGCCCTCGAGCGGCATTGATCGATCAATCCGCCAGGCACAAAAAAGGGCGAACCTGTGAGGGTTCGCCCTTTTTGCGTTTGTTGTCCCGTCCTGAATAAGGTTTACACCTTCTGATCTATTTTCAGGAGGACGTAATGGAAACGGCTAAAAGGCGTAGT
>NZ_JBJXHJ010000073.1:0-778 GCF_046487845.1 Pseudomonas sp. PHC1 | reverse complement strand
CCGGGGACAGGTCACTCAAAATAGGGACTGTCCCCGGAAATCGGGGACGTCTGGTCACCCTATATTAGCCCAACAGCAGCGCCAATCTGGTCCAGAGAAAGTTAAAAAAATAAATAAATAAAATAAAAAAAATAAAAAAACTAGCACTCACTGATGACCTGATGAAGCAGGTCCGCAATCATATCTTTATCTACCGATCTTGCTGTTAAATCAACCGCCATCACCTTTCCAGAATAACAGACAGTGCGTCATCACGCACCTGCCCATGGGCCAATCAGCCAAGCTCATTTGAATGACGACGCCCAGGCCAGCACTAGAAACTCTGCTTGACTTAGGGCGTTCTGTCAATAACACATCAAAATTTGATTGGCTGATGATACGGTCACTCAACGTTACGCACCCAATAGCAGCGTCCAGCTCGATCAGAGGCTAGCAATGCAACTACTGCTGGCCCCAGCAGAGGAAAGGAGCTGTGATGCGTTTATAGGACATAGGAGATTTGAGCTCCACAAAATATAACCATTCGTTTTCTGGATAAAGTTGCATACTGAACAAGTAATTGACTCCAGATACATTTCAGAATGACCTTTTAATTATGGAAAAAACTGAAAAAATACATTTTTGACAGGGCTAGCAGTGCTAGCCTTGTAACCTGACTGCACACCACTGAAAATAACTATGTATTTTATGTAAGAAAATACAGTCAATCCCACAATAAATTGGGTCGTAATCTACTGATATTATCCCCTTATCTGTCCTGACAACTCATTAATATTCA
>NZ_JBJXHJ010000072.1:0-787 GCF_046487845.1 Pseudomonas sp. PHC1 | reverse complement strand
GGCAAAGCAACCAGAAAGGTCATTTTAATTGTTAAAAGACATTTTGGTGGTTTTTCTCTGTGCCTGTGTGCACAAATATGTGTCAAATATATGGGTCAATGACGTATAAGGATTTATTTAAAAATAATAAATATGGGAATATCTATTGCAGTAATTCAAACATTAAGAAAGGTTGAGTACACATAAATACATATTAAAATAGTAAATTAGGTGTTTTATGTGTTTTTCCATCTCGATGAATTAGAACTGACCTTAAAAAAGTCATGTGGTGCGACCGTGATCTATCTTAAAATAAATGAATTTAAGTGTTTCGAAACAAATTATTTGCATGTCCTTTAAGTTTTTGTAAATAATAATCTCATATTTATGTTCTATTATGTCACAGTTGCCTTCTTAAATGTATGTAAGACTTATTTTTCCTGTAAATTGCTTAAAAATGATTGAAAAAATTTAAAAATACAATTCAGTTAAGCATACTGTATCAGTGATTAATATTAAAAGTGATATTTTACTCTGAATTTAATACAGTTATTGGTTTTATTGGTCGCACCACATGATATTTTGTCACTTTAAATAACAGAAAAATTACTAATAACTTGTGGTTTTTGAAAAGTTAAAGTGATTTCATATAAAGGAAAGGTACTACATATATATGGTATTTTTTAAAATCAATTTAAACCTTTTTCTAACTGAAAAAAATGCAGTTAGACTGAACATGTCATAGGCACGTCATTGACCCACATATCACATATAAATACAGTGCGGTGGATGTTACAAAGCAGTTGTG